>JAPKGY010000420.1 GCA_026647385.1 Phycisphaerae bacterium
ACGCGCTCCTGCTCGATTGCCGCTCGCAGGAGTACCGTCAGTTGCCCCTCGAATTCGACGACACCGTGTTGATGGTCATGAACACCCAGGTCAAGCACAGCATCGGCGGGGGGGAGTATCCCGTCCGCCAGCGACAGTGCCGCGAGGGTATGGCCGTCCTTCAGGCCGCTCATCCCGAGGTGGTTGCACTGCGCGACGTGACGATCGCTCAGCTCGAGGAGTGCCGCGATCGGTTGGACGAGACCGTGTACCGCCGGTGCCGGCACGTCGTGACCGAGATCGACCGCACGCTTCAGGCGGCCGACGCTTTGACCGAGGGCGATGCGGGCCAGTTCGGGCGCCTGATGATCGAGTCGCACGCATCCCTGCGGGACGATTACGCGGTCTCCTGCCCCGAACTGGATGCATTGGTTGAGATCGCGGCCGCGACGGCCGGCTGTTACGGCGCCCGCATGACCGGCGGCGGCTTCGGCGGGTGTGCGATTGCCCTGGTCCGAAGGTCGGCCGAGGAGCCGCTGCGCCAGGCGATTCACGAACGTTATGATGGACGGTTCGAAAAGCCCGCGATGGTCTATGCGACGGTGGCCTCCGACGGCGCCGACGTGAGCGGGTTGTAGCCGAGGTCGAGCATGTCCGAGCGATGTCCGATGACCGATGCGATCGCCCGCGTGCAGGCAGGCCGCCACCTGAGTCGCGAACAGACCCGCGAGGTCTTCGAACGCATCATGACCGGGCAGGTCGCCCTCGAGCAGATGGTCGAGTTCCTCCGATCCCTGGCGGCCAAGGGCGAGAGCGCCGACGAAATCGCCGGCGCCGCCGACGTGATGAACGACAAGGTGACCCGCGTCCGGTGCGAGGCGGACTGCATCGACACCTGCGGCACGGGCGGCGACGGGATCAGCACCTTCAACGTCTCGACGACGGCGGCCCTCATTGCCGCCGCAGCCGGGGCCACCGTCGCCAAGCACGGCAATCGAACGACGACTCGGGTCAGCGGGTCGGCTGAAGCCATCGCGGAGCTGGGCGTGAACATCAACGCGCCCGTGCCGGTGCTCGAACGGTGTCTGCGCGAGTGCCGGATCGCTTTTCTTTACGCTCCCAATCTGCACCCCGCCATGAAATACGCCGCACCCGCCCGGCAGGCACTCAAGATCCGCACGATCTTCAACCTGCTCGGCCCGCTGACCAACCCCGCCGGGGCCCGGCGGCAACTGCTGGGTACGTCGAAGCCGGAACTGACCGAGACGCTCGCTCGCGTTCTGCTAACACGCGGCGCGACGTTCGCCTGGGTCGTCCACGCCCGAGAAGGCCTGTGCGATCTGAGCATTACCGGCCCGACCCGCGTGACCGAACTCCGGGCCGGCTCGCTGACTACCTTCGAGATCAACCCGGTCGACCTCGGCCTGGAGCCGGCGCCGCTGGAGTCGCTGATCGTTGACTCTCCGAAGGCCAGTGCGGCCGCCATCCGGGCGATCCTTTCCGGCACCGACCGCGGCCCCCGTCGCCGCCACTCCCTGCTGAACGCCGCCGCCGCCCTGGTCGTCGCCGGACTGGCCCCCGACCTGCCCGCCGCCCTGGCCGTCGCCGCCGAGGCAATCGACACCGGCCGGGTGGAGCAGACCCTGGCCCGGCTCGTGCAGACTTGCGCCGGAAAATGATATGTTCGGCATTGATAATATATCAAATGCGATATACTGTGTTTCGCGAAAGGAGGTGACCCTGGCTGAAGTCAGATTGAGGTGCAGGGAGGGTCCAGCGTGGACATCGGGTTGGTGCTCTATCCAGAAGTTGTCTATTTCGTCAAACACCGCTGCAACCGGGAAGGGCGGGTAGAGTTCTACCGGCAACTGAGGTTGATACGTACCGAGCCTCCCGGTCATTCGGAGGGGACGGCGGATCGGAGCGTGGCCGCTCTGTTCCGCGGTCCTTTCGCTTCAAAGATAACATCGCCGTTTTCGAGGTCGACGCGGGTCGTTCGAGAATAAGGGTATTGGAATGTCGTCGGTTGCCGTCAGGAAAGCCGCCGGAAAAAGGGGTCTGAGACGCCACGCCGGACGAGCCGGGAAGGCGGGTCGTCCCCGAGCCAGGCGGGAAGGCGGCCAGGTCCGCGACCACGCCTATATCATGGAAGGTAGTCGGCGCACGCATGTAATCCTGCCGATCGAGGAATACGAGCAACTGGTCAAGAAAAGCATGGTGGAGACGGCTGTGACCCGCTTGCAGGAGAAGGACGTTCAGTGGGTCGATGCCGACGCGTTGGGCCGGCGGTCGGCCAGCGAGCGGATCGTCAGCGCCCGCCGGGCGGCTGGACTGACTCAGAAGCAGGTCGGCGAGCGGCTGGGGCTGCCGCAGTCGCAGATCTGTCGCGTCGAACGAAATCCCGACCACACATCCCTCCGCACGCTCAAGAAGATCGCGGCTGCACTGGGCGTCGACGTGAGCTATCTGGTCTGATGAGACGCTCGGCCGGGGACTCGTTAGCGTATTGCACGGTTGGATGCAGCAACAGAGAGCCGCGGGCGTCATCGCTCGTCGCCGTGGCGACCTGCACGGCCAATCGATCGGGGACCAGCCGCTACACCTCGATGTGAAACACCATGACCGTTGAAAGATGGCTGAAACCATTCGATCTGTGTGGAACGACGTTGGACGAGTGGTCGGACTTTCCCCCTTCCTTCATTTCGCGTTGTAACTCGTGATCAGGTTCCGGTAGGCCGGCAGGTGGTTCGAGAACAAACGCCCCAGACCCTCGACGTCGTTCCGCCAGTCGCGGTGCAACTCGCAGGCCACACCGAACCATGTCATCAACTGCACGCCGGCGGCCTCCATACGCGACCAGGCTGCATCGCGGGTGGTCTTGTTGAACGTCCCGGACGCGTCGGCCACTACGAACACCTCGTAGCCCGCTTCAAGGGCCGATAGCGCAGGAAAGGCGACGCATACTTCGGTGACAACGCCTGCGATGATCAGTTGTTTTCTCCCAGTCGCCTCGACAGCCCTGACGAAGTCCTCGTTGTCCCACGCGTTGATGTTCCCCGGGCGAGCGATGTATGGGGCGTCGGGAAACATCTCTCTGAGTTCCGGGAGCAGCGGTCCGTTGGGACCATTCTCGAAGCTGGTGGTCAGGATCGTGGGCAGTTTGAAATACCTGGCTGAGGCCGCCAGAGCGATCACGTTGTTCTTGAAGTCGTCCGGCGAGAAGTCGCCGACGAGGTTGCACAGGCCCGACTGATGATCGACCAGCAGCACGGCGGCGTTTGCCTTGTCCAGGCGACGATACGTGAAGGGTGCGGCCATCGGGTTCTCCCTGTCGTTCGGAAAAGAACGGGCTGCGCCGCGCACACGGCGGCACACTATCCCCTTGAGTGGTTGCATGCCGCGGCCCGTAAACGCGGCGATAACGTGGACCTCTTGCCGCCCGAGACCGCATTGGATTGTAGGAGTAGACCTCGCTTGTGGGGTGTAGCCATTGGGTCCGACGGGTTACGCCCCGTCAACCCCGCCGACGTCCCTCATGCCGCTTTCGGTTGGTCCGGTACTTGAGGATCTCTATCTTGGGGGGCGGGCAGGATGCGGGTCCCCAGTCGGCTTTGCCCCGCGAGTAGGCCGGCGCGGTCCCCGGCGATCGGCTAGGGCCGTTTCCGGTTGGAGAGTTTCGTTGTGGTGCGGGGTCCGCTCATGAAGTCGCCCGCGCCCCTCATCCCTCACGGCGCGATCGGCAGCACGCCGACCGACCGCAGGCCGGCGATAATCGCGTCGGCGTAGGCCTGCGAGCCGCGTTTGTTCGGGTGGCCTAGCGAAGCAAAGACGCACTCGAGCGACAACTCCGCGCCGGCGGCGGTGAAGCAGGCGGGAAGTCGGGCGGCGAACTGCGGGTCTTCTGGAAAGACTTTCAATTGGTTGCTCAGGTCGGCGGCGACCGGGGAGTCGGCGGACAAGCCCCAAAGCCAGGAATCGGGCGTGAAGACCGCGTTGTCGGCCGGGAAACCCGGGTCGACGAACAGCATGGGCGGACCGGCCGGGGCCGCGGCGCCGGCGGCGACGACCGCGGCAGCCAGGTCCGCGCGGGACACGTCGGGAAGGCTTCGATGGCGGCGTTTATGAACACCGGGCAGGATTGCACGGCGGCGACCCGCCTCTACGTTGAGAAGAGCAAGGTCAAGGTCAT
>JAPKGY010000421.1 GCA_026647385.1 Phycisphaerae bacterium
ACGCTCACGCTGCAGAACACGACCGGCACCGCGACGCTCAACATCACGAGCATGTCGATCACCGGGACCCACGCGACGGACTTCGCGTTCACCGATCACGGGTGCACGGGTCAGACGTGCAATCCGATCCCCAACACGATCGACGCCGGCAACTCGTCGCCGTACGTGCTCGCGTGCACGCCGGGCGCCGGCGGCGCGCGCACGGCGACGCTCTCCGTCACGAGCGACGACGCGTCGACCGGCATGACGTCGAGCACGCTCGCCGTGACGCTGAACTGCACCGGGATCGTGCCGGCGATCGCCACCAACCCCGCGAGCACGATGAACTTCGCCGGCGTCACGCAGGTCGGCGAGGCCGCCGCGACGCAGAACCTCGTCATCAGCAACGGCGCCGGGGCGGCCACGCTCAGCTACGCGATCTCGAGCGGGGCGCCGACCGAGTTCCCGCTCACGTGCGCGGGCGGAGGCTCGGGTTGCCTCTCGGGGAGCATCACCGCGGGCAACTCCGTCACGGTCCGGGTGGGCTTCGTGCCGCAGATGACCGGCTCGCGGTCGACGACCCTCACGATCACGAACAACGAGTAGGGTGTGAGCGCGAACTCGCGGCGCCGTTCTGCGGCCAAGGCTAGGCCGGGTAAGAGCCTGGGTAGGTTTCTACCCGCTTGACTCGGTTTGGCCGGGTAACTACAAATAGGGAGTCCTGTGAATACCGGCATTTGAAGATCGGCGCGATTGTCGTCTGGCAAGTCGATGCGCGCCGTCCGCCCATTTCGACGCCGGTAGGTCATGGGGTGTAGAGGTTTTTCGTAAACGGGTCTTCTTTTCACAGAGGAGGTCGGAATGAGAAATTCATTCAAAACCGCAATTGTCCTGGCGCTTGTGACGGCGGTGCCGGCTTTTGCGGCGAGTACGGTCGCCTACCAGGCTTGCCTGGGTGGCGATCCCCATGTCGCTCAGTACGAGCAGGGGCAGTACCCGGCGTACACGGGCGATAATCCCGCCGACAACCAGACTTTTAACGTCGGAACGCCTTTGAACTGGTCGGTCCGGGCAAGTGTCAGCGGCACCCACAGCACGACGCCCGCCGGGGGGCTCGGCGATGGGTTTGTGCCGGTTGGCATCGCCAACGCGGTCATTACGCTGGAAGTCAGGGACAGCCAGAACAACGTGGTGGATTTGCAGCGGATTCAGGGGACGGCCAACTCGCCGTCGAGCGCCGGCTGGTACAGCGTCATCAACGACGGTGATACCGATGGTGCCCGCGGCCTGATCGGCGCCGATCCTCTCCAGAACGCCGCGTTCGCCTCGGTGTTCAGCATCGGCGGCAACGGCGCCAACGGCGGCCGTCTGTTCGATACCTCGTCCAACGGCGGTCCGTACATGGACTACTACCACTATCCGTCGTGCACCGGTCTGCCCGCCGCGGCCACGAACTGCAACGGCAAGCTGATCGGTATGGGTGCCGGTTACTCGTCCTTCATTCCGACCTCGTTCGGCGGCCCGAACACCGCCGGCGTCGGTCTGACCGGCAACAGCGGCGCGTGCGTCGGTCTGGGCACGAAGGTTCTCTTCGAAGGCCAGATCAGCACCACCGGCCTGGCCGCCGGCACTTATACGCTGACGGTCACTCCGGGCCAGGGCACCAACGTCTGCCCGTACACCGCTGCGTTCTGCACGTTCGGACCGGCCAGCACCTTCGCGGTCGCCCCGAACAGCGCCACCGGCGATTCGATCACCTTTGTGCTCGGCGGCGGCACCCCGCTCTCCATCGTGAGTTCGGTTTCGCGGAAGACCCACGGCACGGCTGGCGATTTTGACGTCGCCTCCGGCGGGTGGGAAGGCCGCGTGCCGAGCACCTCGCTGCAAGGCCCGAGCAAGATCGTCACCACGTTCAATCAGAACATCGCGCGGGTGAACAACAATAACTCGGACGTCTCGGTGAGCAGCGGCACGGTGGGCTCGATCGTGGTCGCGGGTAGCACCCTGACGGTGAATCTGACGGGCATCACCAACCGGGCGACCTTCACCATCGGCTATCCGGGCATCGCGGCCGCGAGCGGTGGCAGCACCACCGCCGCGACCAACTGCTGGCAAGTGCTGGCGGGTGAGGCTTCGGGCGGTTCGCCGCTCGTGGTGAATACGTCCGACTTCGTCTACGTTCGTGGACGTATCGGCATGGCGGTCAGCGCCAGCACGTTCCGGGCGGATGTGAACGCGGACGGTGCGATCAATACGTCCGACTTCGTGGCGATTCGTGGCCGTATTGATTCGCTGTTCTCGATGGCTGCGACCTGCCCGTGAGGTCGGAGCGCCAGGTGCGATAATCCCGCGGATACCGGCCCGCAAAGCCGGGCCGGTATCCCGGGAGGAATTGAAAAGTGATACGAAGTGGATTTACCGGCAGCGTGCTGGTAAGATCCTGTGTGAGGGAAAAACGGGCCAGTCCAGGCAACTTTGGTTCAGCTTTCCCTCGGGGTAAATCGGAACAAGGTCTATTTGCCGTCCGCATGGTCAGGGGGGTGTACCGCTTGACGCGGCGGCTGAGAGGAGGAGTAAGATTATGAAGAAAATAGCTTTTGTTGTTGGGTTGTTGGCTCTGCCGGCAATGGTTTTCGGCCAATCGGCGACGTTGTCGCTGGTGGATAATGCCACCGGCCTCAATTCGGTAGCCGTGGATCCGGTGCTGGGTGGCACGGTCACCGCCGCGCTGCTGGTGTCCTACGCCGGCGCGGCGGAAGGCGTGGCCAACGTGGATGGTATCTTCCAGGCTTCACAGAGCGGCAAGGTCACGATCACGGGTCGGACCTACGGCTCGCCGTTCCAGGCGGGCGATAGCTGGGCGGCCCCAGGCGCGGCGTTCTACGGCGCTGTCAACGGCGCGATGAACCCGAATTCCAAGAACTTCGGCGTCGCCTCGACGTCCTTCGTGGGCTCGGGCCCCGGTGGCAACTACGTCGCCCCGGCGGACGGCGCCCTGCCCTGGAAGATCTTCACCATGACGCTCAGCGTCGCCGGGCCGGTCAACTCGCCGATCGTGATTTCGATGCCGGGTGCGTTCGTCGGTACGACTGTGAATGACGGGCTCGACCCGGTTCAGCTCTCGACCCAGACGTTCGGCCTGACCATCACGCCGGAGCCGGCGACCATGCTGTTGCTGGCTGGGGCGATTCCGTTCCTGCGTCGGCGTTCGGCCTGACGCGCGAGACTGGTTGTACTCTCTCCTCTCACTTTGAGGAAGAGCAACAGTCACTAGGCCTAGTCTCTAGAGCTCTTCGATGGGGTTGGCACTCCGCCAACCCCATCGTCCTTTTTACCGCGGCTCGGGAGCCCTGCTCGGGATTGGCTGCTCGGGCGCAGCCGCCACCGGATCAGCGGCTGCATTTCAGAGGCCGGAGGGACAAGTGCCGGCGCGGTCCGCCGCGGCGGACGAAGTCGCAAGCAAGGGGTCAGCCCCGCAACCGCGGGCCGCCCTCAGGATGATGCGGTCGCTTCGCGACCCTGACCCCGCGCTACCGCCCGCCACGGTCGCCACGCCTGCTCGTCGCGGCGAGGCGACCAGGACGGATCTCCGAAAACTCCGGCTTGGGGCACTGGCAGTCCGCCGCAAACGGTCGGGCAGCCGCTGGGACGAGACGAAGAAACAACGGCTGGCGTTTTCGAGCCGATTCCGGTACAGTGACGAAGAGAGCGCCCGACGTTCATATCCCGCCGTCCGCGGTCGCTGATCCGTAACCGATGCACGTCGTTCGCGGACGGCCTGGAGATGCGTGCGATCCCGGTAACCGGGAGATGTCCGATAAGCAAATCCACGCGAGGTGGACAGCCGGTGTGCGGTCCACCACCCAAGGAAAGCCTTGGCGGAATATGCTCGCAAATCCCATCGTTCCCTGGCCGTGAGGTTCTAGCCCCAGGAAAGGCGGGTCAGGCCATGAAACAGGAACTTGCCGTCGGATCCAGGGTCAAACTGGTCGCTCCCATGGACGTGCCGGCCTGGTGTGAATATGACGACGATCGAGGCAGGGTCTCCAAGCATGCCAAGGATGTCATCCGGGAGCGGTTCTTCAAGTGCGATCCGAAGCTCACTTCCGAGATCATCCATGTCGCCAACGAGACGGAACGAACCCGGCTGCGCCGGGCCGGCAGAACCAAGGTCCGGGTCC
>JAPKGY010000422.1 GCA_026647385.1 Phycisphaerae bacterium
CTTCGTGGTCCTGGCCCTGGCCGCCGTCATCGGCCCGGGGCTCCTGCGCCGCCGGCTCGGCAAGGGACCGCTCACCGCCGTCCTGTTCTTCGCCGGCGTCCTGTTCCCCGCCCTCGGCTTCGTGAACATCTACCCGATGCAGTTCTCCTTCGTGGCCGACCACTTCCAGTATCTCGCCAGCATCGGCCTGATTGTCCTGGTCATCGCCACGGCCGTGAAGCTCATCGCCCGAGCGAACCTGCCCGCCGCATACGGCGCCGTCGTCGCGGCCGGCGTGCTCGCGGCGCTCGGCTCGCTGACCTGGCGGCAGGGATACGTCTACACCGACCTCGAAACACTCTGGCAGGACACGCTCCGCAAAAACCCCGAGGCCTGGATCGCCCACAACAACTACGGCAACCTCCTGACCAGAAGAGGTCAACACGCCGAGGCCCTCAAACACCTGAACGAGACGCTCCGGATCAAACCCGGGTACCCCCAGGGCTACAACAACCGAGCGAATGCTTACGTGGGCCTGGGTGACTACGCAAAGGCCATCGCCGATTACGACAAAGCCATCGAGTTCGGACCCCTTTACGCGCAGGCCTACCACAACCGCGGCATCGCCTACTCCAACATCGGGCAACTCGAGCAGGCGATTGCCGACTACGACAAAGCCATCGAGCTGAAACCCGACTACGCGACGGCTTTCAGCAATCGGGGAATCGTGTACTTCCGCCTGGGCGACTACAACCGCGCCGTCGAAAACTTCACCCAAGCCATCGACGCGGACCCGAACTTCATCGATGCCTACACCAACCGGGGCCACGCGTACGGCAAACTCCGCGATTTCAACCGAGCCATCGCGGATCACAACAAAACCATCGAATTGAAACCGGATTTCGCCCCCGCGTACAACAACCGCGGCATCACCTGCGCCGACATGCAGGACTATCAGCGGGCCGTCGCGGATTACGGCAAAGCCATCGAGCTGAACCCGAACTTCGCGGAGGCTTACAGCAACCGGTGCAACGCCTACACCCAACTCAACGACTACACCCGCGCAATCGCCGACTGCGGAAAAGCCATCGCCATCAAGCCGGACTTCGCCGACGCCTACGGCAACCGGGCCATCGCCTACTACCGGCTCAACCTGCACGACAACGCAAAAGCCGACGCCGAGAAATGCCAACAACTCGGCGGCCAGGTCAATCCCGAACTCCTCCGCGACCTGGCCCAACCGCCCAGACCACCCGGCTGAAACACGCCGCTCAAGACCCCCGCGTGTGCGTGCCCCCCGCGTCTCCGTGCCCGCACCCCGCTCACCGTTGGCTCAACTGCTTGTCCGCTTCGCCGGCGGCCGCGTAATGACGAGCAACCTCCTCCGCCGACAAAGGCCGATCGTAGACCGCCACCTCGTCGACTCGCCCCTCGAACGTGGCCGCCCCGTCGTGGCGCCCCCCGACGAATACCTCCGTCGAATCCGCGGGAACCGGGGCCTGCGCCTCGCCGGAGATCTCCGCCGCCGCCTTCCCGTTGAGATAAACCTGCACGCGCCGGCCTTCGCGCACCATCGCCAGATGGTTCCACGCCCTCAAGCCGATCTCGGTCGCCCCGAACAGGGCGCCCTCGCCGCCGGATCCGTTCGCGAAGAACAGCCTGCCCGCCTTGGGGCCCTGGCCGCCGATTCCCAACTGATCGCAGGCCCCCCCGCCACCCAGGCCCAGCAGGTAACCGGTCACCTCCCTCACGTCGGTCGGCAGATAATTCGCAAACCACATCTCGACGGAGTAACGGTCCGACAGGCCCTTCAAGCTCGCCTTCAGCCGTCCGCCCGCGCACTGCGGCGCGCGGTTGACCCGTTTGGCATCCGCCAAGTCGACCGGCCCGGGACCCTCCAAATAGAACGCGATCCCGCCGTCATACGCAGCGTCGTGGCCGTTCCCGCTCGCGTCGGCCGCCCGCGGGCCCGCGAACTCGTTGAGCCGCCAATACGCGACCGGCTTCGACGCCAGCACCGCCCGCGGATAAGCCCCCAGCGGGAAATCATCGCCGGCCGGCACCCGACGCGGCTGGTCCGCGACTTTCTCGAGCAGGCTGATGACCTGCTCCGCGATCCTCGGCTCAGCCTCGACTTCCAGGCACGCCGACAGCGCACGCCAGGTCGTATACCCGCCCAGCACGTGCTGCGCGGGCGGCGGGATGTACCCGTCGTAGCCGTTGGCCAACTCGATGGTGAACGTCGGCTTCAGCGGACTGTAAGCCTTGATCTTCAGTCCGGTGATGCCGAAAACCTCGCACGGAATCGCGGCGATTCCCAGGCCGCCGATGTTCAGCGCCTGCAACTTCAGCTCGCGCACGGGCGGCCTGCCGCGCAACTCCAACAGGCCCATCGCATACACTTCCGGCAATGTCTCGGGCTTGCGGCCTTCCATCTTCGCGACCGTCTCCCTGGCCTTCTCCAGCTCCTCGTCGGTGATCGGGCGAATCCCCAGGGATAGCGTCTCTTCACGCATCCGCATCGGCACCCAATCGCGATACTCGATCTTCTTGCAGGCCTCGAAGACCTCGTTGGCGATGTCCTCGGCGTATTCCAGGTGGTTTCGCCGCTCGGCCGGCTTGGGCTGACTGTAATCCATCCAGTGCAGATCGCCGCTTGTGCCCTGGGACATGATGCCGACAAAGGCCGGGCGTCCCCCGGTATCGCCCATCCGTCTGGCCAGCGCGTCGCCGAACGCCCCGAAGTAATCCGCCGACAGCGGCGGGGCCCCGACGTAGTGCATCGAATAATTCGCCAGCAATCCGAGCGGCTGGCCCTCCGCCGTCTGCACCGAAAGAATCGAGAGGTCCGGGTCGACCGGTCCCGCCGGCCCGAGATAAGCGGGATTCCGATAGCCGGGATGCATCATCGCCCGCACCGTGCGATACCCGAATGGATCGGTGTCGATCCGGTCAGGGCGGCGAATCCAGCGGCGGCAGTGCGTGCGCTCGGTGTCCTGAATGACCGTCCAGCCAATCCGCGCCGGTGCCAGGTTGGCGACCGCCGCCTTCACCGCCTCGGCGATCCGACCCGGCAGCCACGCCCGATACTGCGGGTTGCCGTTGGATCCCAGCAACCCATCGAGCGCCGGCCCCGAATGCGTATGATTGGCCGACATCAGCATCCGGTCCATGGCGATGCCGGTGGCTTCGCTCGCCATCTGCTTGGCGGGATCGAAAACCTCTCGCGGGGTCACGCAGTTATCGATCACCACGATCGCCAGCCGCTCCCGGCCATCGTCCAGCACCAGGCATCTGGCGTGCAGCCGATCCTTGACTTCGCTGGTCGCCCGCTCAAAAAAACTTCCGGACACTCGCACCGGAAACTCCTGCGGCGTAATGTCCACCGCAGCCGCCCCCGCCCGGAAGACCCGACCCTCGTCCGCCCCCACAACCTCGCCCCACAGGCAACACAGCCCAAACAGGACAACCCCTCCACGAATAACACCCCGCCGCGCTCTCATAAAACCCACCTTCCTCATCATTCGTCCCGCCTCAACGGATCTCCGACATTCTGGTTTCGCCATTCGTCATTCCTCATTCATTGGGCCTTCGTCATTGGACATTCTCAAGCCCCGCGCACGAAAACAACCTCACCGACCATTATAAGCACCGGCCCCCGACCCAAACATTGCCCACCCGCCTTCTGTGCCGGTATTATGGTAGCGTGCATGGCGTCGTCGAACGGATTTGCGGCGACGGCACGTTTCGTGCCCTGGCGGCTCGGATCCGCAGCCTGGCCCCCGGACCTGACGGCTGCACCGGGGCGGTCTGTGCGGATGAGCTATGGGGATCCTATGCGCCCGCATTGGCCGCCGCCCTGGCGAGAACGCTGAACCGCCCGCTCCTGTACGTTACCGCCCACCTCGAACAGGCCGACGAAGCCCGGGACGATCTCGAACTGTTCCACGGCTCGACACCCGAACTGCTGAGCGCCTTCGAGACTCTGCCCGGCGAAGGCGCCGGCAGCGACGAAATTCACGCCGAACGGATCTCCCTCTGCGCCAGACTCCGCGAACTGGCCCTGCGCGCATCCGCCGACCGGTCCGCCTGCCGCTTCGCGGATCTCTCAGGAGACGATCCGCTCCTTCTGTAAGGAAGAGCTTGCCCCCATTGCACAGGAGATCGATCACGAGG
>JAPKGY010000423.1 GCA_026647385.1 Phycisphaerae bacterium
TCCATCAGCATGCTGAAGGCGACGTCCGCCTTGCGCACCGCGCTGAAGACCTCAGCGAGGTTGTCCGTCTCACCCGTCGCGACTTTCTCGGCGCCGGCCGCCGCCTCCTGCTGAAGACGGTTCACCTCGCCGAGGCTGTCCATCAACAGGTCCTTGAACGATTTGCCGTCCGGGGTGCTGGTCGGGCCCGACGGCTGCATCTTGTCGATCGGCCCGATCTGCCCGGTCTGCAAACCGCTTATCCTCAACGGATCCGCCATGTCCTGCGTCCTCCCGTATCCGCCGTCGCCGCCCGCTACGCCAACAGCCGCAGCGTGGACGACATCATGTCCTTGGTCACCTGCATGGCGGTGATGTTCGCCTCGTACGCCCGCGAAGCCATCATCGCGTTGACCATCTCCGTGGGGTAATCGACGTTGGGATACTCCAGGTAGCCTTTTTCCGGCCCGCTCTTGATCGCATGCGGATGCCAGGGTTCGAAGACCAGATGCCCCCGACTGGCGTCCTCCACCACCTTCTCCACGTGGACGCCCGGCCCGCCCTGGCCGTCGCCGGTCGCAAATAAAGCCATTCGCCGCTTGTAAGGCCCCGGCAGCCCGTCTTCACGCTGCGTGGCCTGGGCGTTGGCGATATTGCCGGCGATCGTGTCCAGCCTGATCCGCTGAGCGACGAGCCCCGACGTGCTGATATCCAACAATCCAAACATGGCTCACTCGATTCTCTGCTCTTTTCCTACAACCTCCCGCGAATCGCCTTGAGCAGCCCCTCGTACCGCCCTCGCAGCAGTTCCGTGGCGGTCTCGTGCATCATCGCGTTCTCGGCCATCAGCGCCATCTGCTTCTCGACGCGGGTGTTGGTTCCGTCGTGGAAGAGCACGTTCTCGGCCGGCTCCTCCGTCGGCATCACTCGCAGTCGGCCGTCCGCTTCCACCTGGAAATCGTCGCCCGCCAGTTCCAGGGTCGTCGACCTCGTCGCCTTCTGGCGATTCAGCGCCTCGCGCAACGACTTCTGAAACGCCCCGGCGTCCAGATGCTTCGTGCGATAGTGCGGGTTGTCGATGTTCGCGACGTTCTCAGCCAGCACCCGCTGACGGGCCTCGGTGTAGGCCATCAGCTTCTCCAGTGCCGCCGTCGGGCCGCGATTGAGCATGTCAGCAAACAGCATCCGACGCCCTCATGCCCCCGACCGACCGGGGGCGCAGCCAATCACAATGCAAATCCGATACCACTCGCCGCCGGCGGGCCGCGTTACCTCCGTGGCCGACAATATCGGGCTTGCCGGCGCAACCCTTGCGCCTCCGCGCAAATCCTGCGCCCCCGCCACCCATTCCACTTCGCCCGCATCCCTTCTTCCCGCTCGCTCAAGTGACCGGACCTTTTCGCAGCACGTGCAGCCCAACGGCTGCGACCTTTCCCCGCTCCGCGATCTCCATTGGCAACGGCTTCCGCCTCATCCCGTCATCTTGTAGGCCGACTGCCGTGCTGCTGCCTCCTCCCGCCACTGCTTGAGCTTCAGGCCGAGCGTCCGAATGCCGATCCCCAGCGCCGCCGCCGTCTTGGCCCGATGCCCGCCGTACTCGCGCAGCGTTTTTTCGATCAGGTTTCGTTCGAGATCCTCCAGCAGGTGTCCCGGCCTCATCGGCGCCTGCTCGAACGCCTCCGCCCGGCGGATTCCGCCCAGCCAGGGCGCGACGATATGCGCCGTCAACAGGCCGTCGATCACCAGAACGCTCGCCCGCTCGCAGAGGTTCTCCAGTTCCCGAATATTGCCCGGCCAATCGTATTCGCACAGCGCCCGCATGGCTGCCTCCTCGACGCGAAGCTTCGGCCGACCAGCCCGCGTCCCCGCCCGGGCGAGGAAATGGTCCACCAGTTTCGGAATGTCCTCGCGCCGTTCGCGCAGCGGAGGCACGTGTACCGGCAGGACGCTCAGCCGGAAATACAGGTCCTCCCGAAACCGCTTGCGGGCCACCCAGTCCGACAGGTTGCGGTTCGTCGTCGCGACCACCCGGACGTCCACGCTCCGGGTAATGCTGCTGCCCACGCGCTCGAACTGCTGCTCCTGCAGCACCCGCAGCAGCTTGGCCTGGAGCGGCAGCGGAATCTCGCTCACCTCGTCCAACAGCAGGGTGCCGCCGTCGGCCAGCTCGAACCGTCCCTTGCGGACGCGATCCGCGCCGGTGAAAGCGCCGCGCTCGTGGCCGAACAGCTCGCTCTCGAGCAGATTCGCCGACAAGGCCGCACAGTTCAGGCACAGCATCGGCCGATCCGCCCGCGGGCTCGCCTGGTGAATCGACCGGGCGAGCAGTTCCTTGCCCGTACCCGATTCACCCTGAATCAGGACGGTATTCGCGCTCGGCGCCACGCGCTTGACCGTTTCGCGCAGGACGCGCATCGCGGACGACTCGCCCACCATCGTTCGCTCCTCGCCATCGGTGAGCGATCGCCGCAACGCCTCGTTCTCGCTCCGCAGCGTCGCGTTCTGGATCGCCCGATCGACGGTCAGACAGAGCTTTTCCGCATCGAAGGGCTTCTGGATGTAGTCGAACGCGCCGAGCTTCATCGCCTCGACGGCCGAGTCCACCGTTCCGAAAGCCGTCATCAGGATCACCGCCGCCTCGCACCCCGCGTTTCGCAATTCACGCAGGAAGCTGACACCGTCCATCCCGGGCATCTTCAAGTCCGTCACCACGCAGTCGACGACGCTTCCCCTGATCGCCCGCAGCGCTTCCGTGGGATCGCTGAAGGTCGACACGACGTGGTCCTCGCGGGCCAGCGTCTCAGCCACCGACTCCCGCAGCATTTCGTTGTCATCCACCACACAGATTCGACCCATCGTAGAACTCCTGTCGCTTGCCGATGTTGTTCTTCATCGTCCCTGTTCGAGCGCCGCGCTCGGATCCTCGACCGAACCGGCGGCCTATCTCCGGGCCCGGAGCGGAAGCGAAGAGTCCGGTTCGCACGGCGAACCACACCCGACCGCCCTGCGACGCGTCCGGCCCGGCCCCGCTCACTCCCCCCGATCGACGCTCTCTCCGCCATCCGAGCCAGCCGCTGTGCGGCCGTACGCGTTTAGCGTCCGGTTTTGTGGCCGCGTGGCCTCGCTCCGGCAGCACACGCGGGATCGCGGGGCCACTCGGCATCCCGCCGGCACGCCCCGCGAGTACGCGAGCGTGGCACCCAGCCCCTGGACACCGCTATTGCCAACTCCGGCACGCTGAACATGAACGTGCGACCGGAGCCCGTCGCTTCCGCTTCGGGCTCTGACAAGCCATCTACCCCGTCGCGGACCCGCTCCGATCTCCTTTGCCCGCGCCGAGTTGGCGAGGCAGCCGCAACGCGAACTCCGCGCCGCCGTCGGCCCGATTCGACGCCCGAATGCTCCCGCCCAGCAGTTCGACGATCTGATGCACGATCGCCAGACCGAGTCCGGTTCCCGTATCCTTCGTCGTAAAGAAGGGATTGAAGATCCGGTCCAGCAGTTCGGGCGCGATCCCCGGCCCGTTGTCCGAAATGCTGACGACCAACTCGCGCTCGCCGAGCTCCGCCAGGTCGATCCGCACCTCGCCGCGCCCGTCGCCGTGCCCCACCGCCTCGATCGCGTTGAGCACGAGGTTCAGCAGTGCCCGCTGGAGCAGACGTCCGTCGGTCACGAGCATCACGCCCGCCAGGTCGTCGGCGACCGTCACCTTCACTCGCGTTTGCTCGATTCGTTCGGCCGCCAGTTCGGTCACCTCGCGGACCAGCAGGTCAAGCTGCACGCGTCCCGGCTGAGGCTCCGGCGGGCGGGCGAAGTCGAGAATCCCGGTCACGATCGACTCCAGCGAGTTCACCCCCTGGATAATCTTGTTCACCACGCGAAGCGAGTCTGGTTGTTCCTTCAAGTCCCGAGCCAGCAGCGACGCGAAGAGCCGAATCCCCCCGAGCGGATTACGAATCTCGTGGGCGACACCGGCCGCCAGCTCGCCGAGCGCGACCAGGCGTTCCCGGCGGCGCAGCTCGCGGTTCTTGTCCTCGAGTTCCTCGCGAAGGCGGTTCACCTCGCAGGCCAGCTTCTCGTGCGACGCCTTGAGCTGCTCGGTGACCTGGTTGTACGCATCGATAATCGCGCCCAACTCGCGCTCGCGCGGCGTGAGTGCGTGTTCCCTCC
>JAPKGY010000424.1 GCA_026647385.1 Phycisphaerae bacterium
CAGTGGGCGCGACGATGGTCACCGTCACGCTGAACACGTCGCCCACCCGCGCCGTGCTGATGGGGCCGCCGGCGTCGGCGAAGCGCCGCTGCACCGCCATGCACGACGCTGGCTGCTTGTCCGGTGAGCGACTGGAGGTCGGTATACCGGATGTTGCGGCACGCGGTGTGCGTGCGGACGCGGCCGGCGGAGGACGTTGTGGTGTTGATCGTCGCGCTGGCGGAGATCGCCCGGCGCGACGGTTTGCTCGCCTTGGAAAAGCCGGTGGCGAGCCTGAACGATCCGTTTCTGCGGAAGGGTTTCCAGATGGCGATCGACGGGGCGGATGCCTCGACGATCGCCTCCGTGCTGCGGGCGGAGATGGAAAGCACAGACCTGCGGCACACGTATGGGGTGAGGATGCTGGAATCCATGGGCCGTTCCGCCCCGGTGTTCGGCATGATCGGGACGGTGATCGGCCTGGTGGTCATGCTCGGCCAGTTGAACGATCCGTCGCGGATCGGGCCGGGTATGGCGGTGGCGCTGTTGACGACGCTCTACGGGCTGGTGCTGGCGAACGTGTTCTTTCTGCCGCTCGCTCGGAAACTGACGCACCGCAGCAGCGAGGAATTGCTGGGCAAGCAGGTCGTGCTGGAGGGGGTCCTGGCGATCCAGGCGGGTGACAACCCGCGGGTGGTCGAGCGAAGGTTGCGGGCTTACCTCCCGTCGGGTGCGTTCGGGGGGGAGTCGGTGGCCCGGTCGGCGGCGGCCAACAGCGTGGTGCGGGTGCTGGGTGGGCAGACGGTCGCGGAAGCGGTCGAGCGCCGGCCGGTGCCCGAGACGGTTGATGAGCCGCGGCGTGTGGAACAATCGAATAGCGAGCCGACCGCGCTCGAGTGGATTAACAGCCTGGTGGCGGCGGACCTGCTGAGCCCAGAACTTCGGACGATGGACGGCAAGCCCGTCGTCCGCGGCGAAGGCGGGGATCGGCCGCCGGCGCAGGCACGGCGATCCGCGATCGAGGAGGCTGCCTGAAACGCATGTTTTGGGTGAAGCGGCTCAAGTCGGCTGAGGAGGACACGACGTGGTCGTTGTCCTTCGGCGACCTGATGACGCTTCTCCTGGCGGTCTTCGTCATGATCGCGGCCATGAGCGACCTGAAGGCGGGCGCGCAGTACGAGCGGGTGGCCGGTGGAGTCCGGGACGCCTTCGGTTTCAAGGTGCCGAATCGCCCGGCCGGCGGACTTCCGACGACGCGTCCGATGACCCTGGCCGAGCGGATCGAGCAACTGGCCCGCCGAGACGCGGGTACCGCCCCCGTGGACAGGGGCGGGGATGCGTCGATGGCGGAGTGCGAGCTGGTCCGCGAAGGCGACGGGCTCGTGCTGCGGATACCGGCGGGCGCGTGCTTCGAGCCGTTCAGCGGGATGACGAACCCGAGGGCGGATCGCCTGCTGTCGCAGGTGGCTGAGTATCTGTCCGCCGGTCGAAGCCAAGTCGAAGTCCGCGGCTATGCGGACGAGGGGAGGATGCCGGCGGGAACACCTTTCCGCGACGCCTGGGACCTGAGCTATCAGCGGGCCCGGGCGGCGACGGAGCTGTTGACGCGTGGAGGCGTATCGCGGGAGCGTTTGTGCGTGACCGCGATGGGAAGTCGAAGAGGATTGGCCGGGCCGACGGACCCATCGGCTGGGCCGACGCAGGCGGATGGGTTCGCGGGGACGACTCCGCGGTCGCCTGTTCGGGGATATGACCTGGAGATTGCCGTGCGGACTTCGGTCGCGCATGCGGAATAGATCGCCGAGAAAGAGCGGTTCTGAATGGCCAAGGAAAACGAACAGCAGCAGACAACCGAACTGCCCGGGGAGGTCGCGGAACCGTCGAGGAAACGCGGCCGAATGATCGCCCTGGGCGCCGTGCTGGGCGTGATGATCGTCGAGGCAGTGGTGATCTTCGCCCTGGTCAAGACGTTCGTGGCTCCGCAGCCGCAGGCGGCTTTGGCTGGCCCGAACGGCGCGCTCGATCCGAACGCGGGGCAGAAGGCGCCCGAACCGGTCGAGGTGGAGATCGTCAAGCTGCGGGCCCAGAACGATCGGTCGCAACGGATCCTGGTTTATGACATGACGGTTTTTGTGGTGGTGCAGTCGGACAAGGAGGAGGAATTCAAGGAATTGCTGGCCAAACGCAGCGCGACGATCCGGGATCGCTTCACGCGGATTGTGCGGGCGAGCGATCCGGCGCGGTTCGCCGAGCCGGACTTGGCGACGTTGCGGGCCCAGTTCAAGCACGAGATGGAGCAGGTGTTGGGGACGAGCGACCTCGTGCAGGAGGTGCTCATCCCGTCGTTCACCCAGTATGGGGAAGGGTGAAGCGGGCACCGCTCGATGGCGGTCGCCGGTGGTCAGGATGACCGATCGAATGGTCAGGGAGGAGTGACAGGACCCATGGCTGGCGATGCAGCAGACGGATTCCTGAGCCAGGACGACATCGACAGCGCCCTTTCGATGGCCGGGCCTCAGATCGGCGCGTCGGGGGAGTCGGCCGAACCGGCAGCCGCCCAGGCGGGGGCCGCCGGCGAAACACGCGTGGACTCGGCGGGGCGGCCTTTCGACGCGGTGGCCGCCGCCATGGCGGCGGCGATCGAGAGCGACGCTGCCGGAAGATCGGCGTCAAAGGAAAATGCCGCTTCACTGCCACCCGGCGTTGTGCCCTTTGAGCTGCCCGAGATCGAGGCCGGCTCATACCGCAGCGCCGCCAGCCAGGCGATTGACCTGCTTCGCGACGTGCAACTCCACGTGAAAATCGAGCTGGGCCGGAGCAAGATGCTCGTCGAGGACGTGCTTCGATTGGGAGAGGGCTCGGTGGTCGAGTTGGACAAACTGGCGGGCGACCCGGTGGACGTTTTCGTGAACGATCGCCTGGTGGCTCGCGGCGAGGTGCTCGTGTTGAACGACAACTTCTGCGTGCGGATCAACGATATTGTTCGGCAGGAGGCGGATGAGCCCGGGCAGAACTGATCAGGCGGATTGCGGGCGGCGGAGTTCGACCCGCGGGCCGGTTTCGACGCCGACGGCTGGCAACAGCCGGTGACAGACAAGCGGGTGCAGGATGCGTTCATCGACCAGGAGGGTCATTCATTCGCGATTGCGGCGGCCAGGCGGGCTGTTGGCTGTTTCCCTGTTCCTGATTCTGGGTGGCTTGGCCGGGGGCGGTGAAGGTCCGACCACGGGTGTACGGCTGCCCGCGGGCGGTCTGCTTGACCCGAGTGACGCTCCATCCCTGCCCCAGGGGCCGGGCGTTGGCGCGGGTGCCCGCGAAGCCCCGATGGCTGATGAAGCCCAGGGGCCGGCGAGCCCGGCCGGTGCATCCACCCAGCCCGCGGCGGCAGTCGGCAGTCAGGAAGACAAGAGAGTTCTCCAGAGACGGGGAGGCTCGAGCCGGACGGTTGAGCTCTCCGGTGACGCACAAGCTGTCCGGGCGCCGGAGCGGCGGGCGAGTTCCTGGCCTTTCGCCGAGGCCCTGCCCCTGGTGCTCGTGTTGGCGTTGATCGCGGGCATCGCGCTGGTGGTGAAGAGGTATATGCCCGTGAATCGAATGCTGGCCGGCGGCGGGGCGCTGGACGTGGTCGCCCGGTTGCCGCTTTCGGGCAAGCAGTCTCTGATGCTGGTGAAGATGGGGCCGAAACTCGTGCTGGTGGGGGTATCGCCCGAGCAGATGGCGTCACTGGCGGTGGTGGACGATCCGGAACAGATCGCGGCGATCGTCGGGCAGATCGCCAGTCGCCGGTCGGACTCGATTTCGCGGTCTTTCGTGGACGCGCTGGGCGACGAGACGAAGGCGTACGCGGAAGGGCCGGAGGCGACGGCCGCCGGCGGGTCCGTGCGGAGTCTGCTGGACAAGGTCCGAAAGCTGACGGGCCGGCAGGGCGTTGCCTGAGGGCGGCATCCTGTGGTCCGTGACAGCTCCCGCGGCTGTCGGAGCCCCAAGTCGGAGTACTCGGAGATCCGCCGAGGCGGGCGGTAGCGCGGGGTCGGGTCGCGGAGCGACCGCACGATCCTGACCAGTACGAGGATGCGGCCTGCGGCTGCGGGCCTGGCCCGTCGTTTCCACTCCGGGCTCTGAGAGAGGTCCGGCGGCTGACGGGCCGGCAGGACGTTGCCTGAGAAC
>JAPKGY010000425.1 GCA_026647385.1 Phycisphaerae bacterium
CCCGATCTCATCCTGCTGGATGTAAACATGCCGAACAAGGACGGCTTCACCGTTCTCGAAGAGATTCGCAACGCGCTGCGGGCCCACGTCGTCTACGAGCGGGACAAGGAGTACGTGGTTCAGGACCGGCAGGTGATCATCGTGGACGAGTTCACCGGCAGGCTCATGTACGGCCGGCAGTGGTCCGACGGCCTGCACCAGGCGGTGGAGGCGAAGGAAAACGTCCCCGTCAAGGAGGAGACGCAGACGCTGGCCACGATCACGATCCAGAACTTCTTCAAACTCTACGGTTCGCTGGCGGGCATGACCGGGACAGCCATGACCGAAGTGGACGAGTTCATGAAGATCTACAAGCTCGAGGTCGTGGCCATCCCGACGAACCGTCCGGTCAACCGCGTGGATCACAACGACAAGATCTACCGGACCTTCAACGGCAAGTACGAGATGATCGTGGAGGAGATCCACGAGATGCATCGGCGCGGTCGGCCTGCGGATGCCTTCCTCCTGGCGAAGGTCTTCGAGCGGATCCGGCCGCTGCTGGCCACCTGGCCCACCGACGGATCGGACACCGACGCGAAGCTGGCCAGGATCGACGAATCGCTGCGCCGATTCAACGAGGCCGACGTGCCGACGCCGGAACTCCTGCAGTTTATGCTCGAAACATACGACGAGCTGATGGGCGACCTGGCGATGGGCCGGCCCATCCTCGTCGGCACGACCAGCGTCGAGAATTCCGAAAAACTGTCGAAACTGCTCGAGCGAACGTACGGGATCGAGCACGAGGTGCTCAACGCCAAACAGCACGCGCGCGAGGCGGACATCGTCGCGAAGGCCGGCCATCGACATCTCCCGACGCGCGGCGCCGACCGTCGGCCTCAGGGCAACGTGACCATCGCCACGAACATGGCCGGCCGGGGCACCGATATCAAGCTCGAGGCCGGCGTGGTTTACGAGAAGTGCAAGGTGCCGGCGGACGTCGAACGGCTCGCGCCGGAGTATCCGGAGCATTCGCTCAAACTCTTCCCCGTCGCAACGACGAAATGCTGCGTGAACTGCCCGGAATACGACCCCGTCACGAACTGCGCCCACTGCTTCAAGCCGAAGCTCGACCCGCGGTTCCCCGCCATGGGACGGAAGATCTGTGCGTTGAACGTGCCGTGCGGCCTGCACATCGTGGGCACCGAACGGCACGAGGCCCGACGCATCGACAATCAGCTTCGCGGACGATCGGGCCGGCAGGGCGATCCGGGCTCGAGCCGGTTCTTCCTCTCGCTGGAGGATGAACTGCTCAAGCTGTTCATGCCCGACTGGATGCTCAAGATGATGGAACGTCTGGGCTTCACCGAAGGCGTGAGCCTGGAGGACAAACGGATCACCAAGGGGATCGAGCGGGCCCAGCGAAAAGTGGAGGAACGGAACTTCTCGACCCGCAAGCATCTGCTGGAGTGGGACGAGCCGATGGACTACCAGCGCCGGGCCTTCTACACCGAAAGGCAGGCGATTCTCGAAGGCCGCCGGCTGAGCGACCTCATCTGGCGGATGATAGACGAGTGCGTCCGGGAGGTCGTCGGCGAGTACCTGGCTGAGGATTACGTCGCCCGGCGACTGAGTGACTGGGTCAAGAATATGCTGGATATCAACATCGACCCGGCCCGCCTGGAGGAACACGACGTCGACTATCTGTCCCAGCGGATCCGGGCCAAGGCCAAGGACGAAATCCGGGACATGATCCGCACGTCGCTGGGCGAGTACATCGACGAGGAGGAACCGCCGGCGTCGTGGGACGTGGGAGGGCTGCTCAAGTGGGCGCAGCGCATGTTCCCGGTGTCCGCCACGCAGAACCAGTTGCGGAAGATGTCGCCGCGCGAGATCGAGGACCTGCTGCTCGAGGCCGCCGACCAGCACTACGACCACATGGATCTGTCGCCGATCGAGGCGTACCTGGACCCCATGTACGGTCGGGGCGCGCTGGCGGACTGGGTCCGCAACAAGTTCCTCGTGGATCTCAAGACCGATGAGATCGCCGCCGGATCGGTATCCGACGTCACGCAGATCATCGGTCGCAAAGTCCGGGCGGCCTATGCGGACCGCGAACTGACGTACCCGGTTGATTCCATCCTGCAGCAGGCGTTCGGGGCAGCCGGGGTCGACAGCGTGTATCCGCTCCAGGTCCTGGTGTCGTGGGCGAATTCGAAATTCCGGGCCGACTGGACCACGGACCATCTGGCAGGCAAAACCATCGATGCCATTCGCCGGGAATTGCTGGATCTCGGCAGGCGATTCCTGAACGACGGGCTGCTGGAACGGGAGGTCGACGAAGCGCTCGCCCGGACGGCCGGCGATCGCGAGGCGATCATTACCTGGGCGAAGGAGCGGTTCCGTGTGGCTGTCGACGAGAAGGAACTCCGCGAGCCGGACGCGGATCTTCGCAAGTTGCTCGTGCAGGCCGGCAGGGAGATGGTCCGCTGGGAACTGACTCAACTCGAACGCTGGGTGCTGCTGCGAATCTACGACCAGGGGTGGAAGGACCACCTGCTGGAGATGGATCACCTCAAGTACGCGATCATGCAAAGACCCATGGGCGGCGACCAGACCCACCCCCAGAGCCAGTACGCGATCGAAGGCCGCGAGCAGTTCGAGGAGATGTGGAAGACGATCCGAAACCGCGTCACCGACATGATCTTCAAGGTCGGTGCCGGCGGCGGCGGACCGGCCGAGACCACCGGGACCTCCGCGGCCCCCGGCGGCCTGCTCTCGCGAGCCCAGTTTCGACACGACGAAGCCGGCTCGGGGCTGTCCGGCGCGGACCAGGAAGCCGCCATGCGGGCCCAGGGCGAAGCCAAGCCGGCGACGATCCGCCGGGAGCAACCGCGCGTCGGACGGAACGATCCGTGCCCGTGCGGATCGGGCAAGAAATTCAAGAATTGCCATGGAAGGGGAAAATAGGAACGTCAAAAAGTCAAGACGAAACGTCAAAAGGTCAAAACGTCAAGACGGGAAGTCAAGAAGTCAGAATGTAAGGTACGCGGGTGCGTTGGGGAGAACATGCCATGTCGTTGGGAGATCGGAAACTGACCGAGCGGTTTGATCGCCGCCAGGAGGAGCAGAAACGGATCAAGGCGGGGCTGCCGGGCGAGGACGAGCCGCCGCTGCCGCCGCCGGTCGAACCGATCCACAAGGGCGAGGAAGAGATCGGACGGAACGATCCGTGCCCCTGCGGCTCGGGCAAGAAATACAAAAAGTGCTGCGGAAAGAACACGTGATGAGCCTCGACCCGACGGATTGGACGACGATTACCGGAATGCTTGCAGCCGGTGGCTGGTGGGAAGCCTGGTCGGCCAAGGTCTGGGACAGCTTCTGGGATCCGTGGTTCGTGTTCGGCATGATCGGGCAAGGCATCTTCTTCCTGCGATTCCTCGTGCAGTGGATCGTGAGCGAACGCCGCGGCGAGAGCGTCATCCCTCTTGCATTCTGGTACTTGTCCCTGGTGGGGAGCCTGCTGATTTTCGTCTACGCGGTCCGGGAGGCCCAGCCTCTCTTCATGCTCGCCCAACTCCTGGCGTGCGTGATCTACATCCGCAATCTGATGCTGATCCACCGTCAGCGAAAACGTCTGCAGGCGATGACTGCCCATCCCGGGTGAACGTTGGTTTGTGAAAGATCCTCGAACGGCGGCCAGGGGAACCGTCCGGTTCGGGGCCCTATAATTCCGAGGGTGTACGACAATGGCCGGCCTGGCAGCATCCACCTCGCAGAACGTGACGCAAGTCCTTGTATGGGGTGGGGTTCTGATGCTGGCGGTCATTGTCCTTTTCGGGGGGCTCTGGTATTATCGGAAGCGGGTGCTTGGCCGGGATGAGCCCACGAGCGGCGAAGCCTGGTCGTTCGAGGATCTTCAGCGGATGCGCCAGGAGGGGCGGATTACGGACGCCGAATACCGGGCGCTGCGGGCGACACTGGCAGGGGCGTTCCGTGGCGACCGGGGCAAGCAAGTCTCCGTTCCGGGTCCACTGATCGCTGAGAGGGAGCTGAGGAGCGAAGAATCCGATAAAAACGCCCCGGATTTTGATCTAAGGGAAGGACCTCCGGGCTGACGATAGATTGGCGAGCCGCGGGTTGGGCGTTGCCGCGGGCCGGC
>JAPKGY010000426.1 GCA_026647385.1 Phycisphaerae bacterium
GAGGTCGATCGGGAGTTCCACTGGGCGGTCCGGGTCTTCCAGTTGTATCCGTCGCCGCCGAATCGGACGCCGGTGTTGACGCTCGACGCCAACAGATCCGCGATATAGTTCGAGGACAAAGGCCACGGCAGGTGGTTCATCCCGTCCACGCCCGGATGAATCGCGGTGCCGGCGGCGGCGCAGTCGATGGCGTGCGAACGCAGAGCGGTGGCGCCGCCGGCCGGGGGGCTCCACGAGGATGGGCACGTGCCGGGGCTTTCATTCCACGCGCACGCGGTGAAGGTGTAGGCCGTGTTGGAACTGAGCCCGCTGACCGGGGTCGTACCCCAGGCGGATTTCGTCCGCCAAGCCGGCGCGCCGCCGATCGTTCCATCGGCCTGGACGAACTCGTAAGCGAAAGCGTGTGACATTGCGTCCTGACGGGGCGGTGCGATCCGGATGGCGAAGAGATCCGTATCGGAGTCGGTCGGCTCGATCGCGACGTCGATCGTGTCCGCCGTAGGGTTGGAGACGAGGGGGGCGCTGGGGGTCGCGGCGTTTTGCGCACACGGACCGGCAACGACCACGAACTCCGACGGGTTATCCGCCCAGCCGACCTTGCAGAAATCGGACTCGTTGGGGCCGTCGTTGGCGGTCATGGCCCAGGCGTCGGCATCGTTGATCAGCGGGTTACCCGCCCAGCCCGCCTTGGCTGTGAAGGTGAACGTCACGGTTCGCTTTCCGGTCCCCCCGGTTGCGTTGTCCTGGGTGGTCGTCGAGCAGGCGAGGGGCGTCAGGTAGGGCGTGCCGTCCCACGGCGCGGTCTGGTACGCCCAACGCCCGCCGCCGGTCGCGTCGGCGAACACCCACGTGCCCCCATAGTTCGTAATGTCGGCGTCGGTTGTGCCCCAGGCGAGATACCCGCGACCTTGGGTCGAGTCCCCGCCTGTCTCAGTGAAGTTGAAGAGGATACGCATTGAGGTGATGTCGTTGTAGCCGGCCGCCGCGCTGGCGGTCAGCGTAACGGTGTACGGAGTCGTGTCGTCGGTGACGAGAACGGACGAACTGAGTGTCGGCAGGCTCGAAAAGCTGATTTTGCCGGCCAAGGCGTCGACGGCCGGCGCCGTCAACAGCAGCAATCCAAACAAGCATCGGGACGCCGAGTTCCTCATCTCCCCCCCTAGGAGTCGCCGTCAGATAAGGCGTCGTTGCCTCCCCAAGGCCGGCCGCACTCTTTCTGGCCGCAACCTGGGAAGAACCATCTGCGAAGAGATGCACGCAAGACGCATGGATCCTTCGCCCTATGGTTCTGAGGAGGTCTGTTTCATCGTTCATGCGTCGGTCCGGGTCCGAGGCGAGAGCCTGGAGCCCGGTCCCCTCTATAGTTTACCTCGGAAGCTCGTTCGCCTGCCATGCGATCCGGGCATAAAAGGGTGCGAATCGCTGCCGAATGGGGTGAATTTCGGGTGTAACCGGCGTCTCCGACGACGCTGCGGCTGGTCTTCGTCGAGGTGGAGGGATGGCGGCGGCGGAATGGTCGGGTACCCGGCAGACCCATGGGACGTCTACCCACCCAGCGGCAAGCGGGCCATGGGGGTGTAGATGGGACCGGTGCGCTGGAGGACCGACTGGAAGAGGACGAGCTCGGTCGCGGTGAATGCGCCGGCGTTGAAGTGGGCGACTTGCTCGATGGCGGCGCGGGCTTGCCGGCCGGCGTCGAAACCCTTCACTCGGCCAAGCGTCAGGTGCGGGTGGTAGGGGCGGTTCTCCGGCGGAAAGCCGAGGGCCGCCATCGCCTGTTCGCAGGCCTCCGCGCAGCCGGTCAGCTCGGGAGGGGGGGGAGCGACGCCCACCCAGAGCACGCGGGCCGCACCGTGGGGCGGGAAGCAGCCGGTTCCGGCCACCGTCAGATCCATCGGAGCGAAACGTCCGGCGACCGCTGAGGCTGCATCGATCACCCTCGGAAGATGGGTGTCGGGCACCTCGCCGAGGAACTTGAGGGTCAGGTGGATCTGCTCGGTACGGCTCCAGCCGACGCCGCGGATCCGCGAACGGAGCTGCTCCTGCAACCGTCCGATTCGGTCATGCACTGCTTGCGGCAATTCGATCGCGATGAAGCACCGCATGCCGGTATGGTATCGATGAGACAGGCGGGTGCAACGGTGAAGGGAGCCCGCCGCCGATCCGCTTGCGATATGGCCGAGCCGCCGCATGGGCATCTTGCCCATGTTTGCCGGGGTGCCGGGCTTCGCCACGAACCCGAGGTTCACGGGCTGGGAAGCCCGTGCCACGGGCCGCCTGGCAACCGGCTCTTCGCTGCCTCAAAATGAAAAGCGCGGCGGATCGCTCGATCCGCCGCGCCGGATGATGTCGGGTGAGTCCGAAGGGGCCGGAACGATTAGTCGGCCGCCACAGGCTTCCACGTGCGTTTGGCCGGCTTGACGACGAGGCCCTCCCGAATGGCTTTAGCGCTGACCTGAATGCGAACGACCTTGCCGTCGACGACCGCTCGAACCTTCTGGATGTTTGGCTTGAACTTACGCCTGGTTTTGCCGGTGACTTTGCGGCCGACGCCGCCGAGGTATTTGGCCTTGCCGCGACGGGCGTAACGCCGGCCGGTCTTCGTCTTCTTTCCGGTGAAGTAACAAACGCGGGGCATCGAATCACCTCGAGGCTTAAGTACGGTTCCTCACGAGCTTTAGCGACCACCGACCCTTGGGACGGCGACGATAAGCCCCGTATGATACCGGATCGGCTGCGGTTTGCAAATGGGGCAGTGTGCGTTTTCCGGCCCGGCGGGTGCATCCGCAAAAGAGTGGCATGGGTCGGCGGGGTCGGGTGGCCGGGGTCCCCACGACGAGTCGCCGTGGGGACCCCGGCCACCCGGGTCACTGCACCCCAATGCTCGCCACTGAATGTCGGATGCACCCCGGCCCGGCCAGGAGGGCTAGTCTCCGAAGTAGCAGGGGCAGTCGTCGGGCAGGTGGACCGTGATTTCACGGTTTTGCTCGGTGCGAAGGCGGTCGCGTTCAGCCAGGGCGAACTCGAGGGCCTCCTCCCGCGTGCCGAAGAGGCGCAGATCCTTACGGTTGACGGAGCCGGTGCAGATCGAAACCTGCCAGCCCTTCTGGTTCTGGGTCGGAAGGACGCAGATTTTCTCTTCGGCCTGCGGCTGAGTCATGACGGCCTCCTGCTCGTCCTCCCAATTGAAGGACTGTGTATTATTGTAGCAGCTTTGATGGGATTCGTCGTCGCCGCGCCATCGGAGCGGGCGTCGTTGCGGGAGAGGTCCGCGGGCCCTACGATTGAAGCGGGCGACGAACCGCCGGCAAGGGCCGATGGGCTCACGCCGCCCCATAACGGGCCTCCAGGGTGCTTCTTCATGGCACGACAGCGTGTTGGTGATGAGTTGCAACGGCGGGTCTGCCGGGCCTGCCAGGAGACTTACGAGTACCCGGTGCCCAGAAGCCTGGCTACGCGGTTTTACTGCGAGCTCTGCATGGGATTGCCGGCCGAGGTGCGGGGAACGTTTGAGAAGTTCAATCGTCGCATCAGGGACCTGACGGGGCAAGTCGAGCAGCTCCGACGCGAGTTGGATCGACGGCAGAGCCCAGGGTCGGCCGGGGCGGGGGCGCAGAGCGGCTAGTGCCGTTTCCGGTAAACCGGTTTCGCCGGGCCCTTGTAGTGCAGGCACCGGCCTTTGTGGTGCAGGCATCTCACCTGCGGAGAGATGGCCGCCCCACAACGAAACTCTCCGACCGAAAACGACAGGTGAGCGGTGCGTGTGTTGGATCGCAACGGCGTGAGACGTTCCGCACGGACTCAACGGATCGCCGAGTAAACGGATCGCGGAGCAAGCAGTGGACGAGGTGAACGAAAAGCCGCGCGGGCGACGGTCGATGTTCCGGCTGGGACTGCAACGCATCTTCGAGCCGCTGGCGGGTTATCTCGAGGAGCGCCTGGATCTGGCGAACTTCAAGGTCCGCACGGTCCTTCGGCCGCCGGGCGCCTTGCCCGAGGCGGAGTTTCTTCGCACCTGTTACCGTTGCGGCAACTGCGGCGACGCCTGTCCGGCCAAAGCCATCCGCAAGATGACCAGCGACGATCCCGAACTCGCGGGTGGAAGGCGCATATCACGGCTACGA
>JAPKGY010000427.1 GCA_026647385.1 Phycisphaerae bacterium
GTAATCTCCTGGTCGTACGCGTCGCTGTCGCCGGCGAGCTTCGCCTCGATCATCGGCTCCTTGACCAGGATCGATTCGGCCTCACTGCCGATGAGGCGGACCCCCGACCGCAGGAACACCGAGTTGCGCAGGCGATACGTCCCCGGCAGAATCCGCACCGTCCCGCCGCCCATGCGGGCGACGTAGTCGACGCCGGCCTGGATGACCTTGTCGCTATCGCCGATCAGGTCGCCTTTGTTCACCCCGACGGTGATCCCGAACGATTCGGTCCAGTTGGGCTCGGCCACGGTATCGCCGGACGTTGCCCGCGGCTGAGTCGCGGGCGGCCAATGCTCGCCCCGCGCATTTCGGCTGAGCAGCGTCCCGGCCATCAGGCCGGACAGGGCACGCAAAACCTCGCGGCGATTCGATCGCATGTCACAGACTCCCAATCGTGCCCCGCACTTGCGGAGGTTCTCGATCGCGCACGCCTCGGAGAGAGGGGGACAGTCTCCATTTCGCAGCAGGCCTTGGACGCACCGGGCTAACGGCATGCCCAAGCCCAGCCTTTGTCCCGGCGAATTGGGGACCGTCCCCGTGCTTCTCACACACCCTCTCAGTCACGAACCACCCGGTCGGGAACGAGCACCTCGTCGCCGGGCGCCGCCATGACGACGAAATACCTCGGGCCGGCATCGCCGGGGGCGGGTTTGAAGTGATCCCAGGTGAGCGGTCGGTCGCTTTGAACCACCCCACCCCGCCGGCCGCTTGGCTTTCAGACGCCCTATCGGTTCATAGCTGCCGTTCAGGATGGCGTGGCCGGGCACCGCAAAGCGGTTGCGGGCGCTGGTGACGATCTCGTCCGGCTTGAGCTCGGTCACCGGACCGCCCGCGACGCGGAGATCCTCGTCACCTATGGAAAAACGTTTCGGGTCCAGCATCTCGCGCGGCGTCACGCAGTCGGCGAAGCCCTGGTTCCTGACGAGGACCACATTGTCCGGCCCGAGATCGGGCGTAAGGACGGGGTCAGCCAGTTCGATGACGCCCTTGCGGTAGTCGATCGACGCAATCCGCGTGCGGCGAATGCCCCGGCCTTCAACCGCGTAATCGCCATACCTGAGGATCGTGCCGTTCAGCAGCATCGATCTGACGGGCTTGCCGCCGGCATCGATCACCAGGCACGCCGCCTGACCGCAGACCGCGAGCTTCCCGTCGAGCGTATAGCCTTGCCCGGGATCGATGGAGTGGAAGACGTAATGGCGGGTCCCGTCCGCCAGTTCGATCCGGGCGGCGGCTGCGCGTCCATCATCCGGCGCGATCCCGACCGGCGAGACCTTCGCGATCCACGGCTTGCCTTTGTAGGGCTCGAGCACCGTGGTGAAGCGGCTTTCCAGGCTGTCGCCGGTGCGGCGGCGAATGAGGCACTTGAAGCTCTTGGGAAGATGAGCGTATTGCTGCAGGGGCCCGTCGCAGGAAATGATCGTCTCGTCGGTTCCGAGGAGGTGCGCTCGAAGCGCGATGTCCTTCCACGGGCGAGGCCCCTGGCCCGCGAGGGGCTCGGTCAGCTTCCAGTCGCAGAACGCATAGCCGTTCAGAGGCCCCCGCTGCACGTTCGTCAGGAACTGGAAGCCGCTCCCCCGGTAGTCGACGTAGGTCACGCTGCCGGTCGGCTTGTCCCGAAGCTGCTCGTCGTCGTAGAAATACCCGTAGGGCACATCCGGACCCGCCAGCGTGCCTTTGTTTTGCACCGGGCCCAACGGCGGTTCACAGAAGAATTCCGCCTGAGTTCCGTGCAGCGCGTAATCGTGCTGCTTGCCGCCGCGGACATAGAACACGTCGAACAGGTAACTCCGGTCCGAGGCGGCCTCGACGAGCATGTTCACCCGCCGATAGAGACTGACTTTGCCCTCATACGCGCCTTCGCAGGAGACGTCGGCCACCTGAGCAAAACGATTCCTGGCGAACGCGTGGATGCTTCCCGGGTTGCGTCCCTGCATGCTCGCGTCAACCGTCACGGTGTTGTGAGCGATCGTGTTCGCGTGGTAACCGAACAGGCGGCCGTTGCTATGCACCATTTGATCGGGATACCCCAGGTCGGTGAGCAGGCAGTTGCCTTCCGCGAACAACACCATGTTCAGTTGGTCCCAATGGTTATGGTTCGGGTTCGCGCCGTACGCCAGAGAAGTGGCTGTCCGATTGGTCCAGGGCCCGCTCTGGAGATTCGCCAGGCCATAACCGGGAAACAGAACGGAGTCCAGGCCGACCTTGGGCTCCGGCTTGGCGGCGAAATCGGCCAGGATCTCGTCGATCGCGGGGCTCCAGATGTCGAAACGCCTGGCCTGAGTTCCCTTCATGCCCCAGGCGAACCGGGGATCGGGGTTCTTCATGCATCGCAGCGCTCTCTGGCACTGTTCGGGACTCCAGTGCCCTCCGGCACCGAAGGGGCCGCCGACGTCTCCGAAGGCCGGCGTGACGGCTCCACCCAAGAGGATACCGTAAGGCCACAGCAAGGCTTTCTGAAACCTGGGGTCGTCGAAATAATTGATCCCGAGGCCAGCCAGCGTCTCCGCCACCTCCGTGAGGTTGTCGATCCAGTCCTCGTTGTAGCTGAACGATTCACAGGGATGGCCGTCGCGATAGATGAGGTTGATGAGCGCGTCCCGAAGCCCGAGGTCGCGGATGCTTTTTTCCGCCCCGTTCTCGTTGACCCAGTCGATCATCTCCCGGCTTGTCGGACGGATGGTCTTTTCGTCCAGCGCCTGGGCCACGAGCAGCAGCGTACGCTGGTGGGTTCCGTAGTTGCCCCTGATCCGGCCGGTGCCATCCATGATCTCCCTGGCCGAGTGCATGAGAGTCCGCTCGCGAATGAACGCGTCGATCTCAGCCGCCGATTTGCCGGTCGATCCCTGCAGTTCAGTGTCGTTTCCGAGGAAGGGCTTGACGGCGTCGTAGGCCGTCGCGAACAGTGCGGGCCAGCCGCATTCCCAGACGAAGTTGGTGATCTTGCCTCTATAATCGGTGTAGATCTCCGCGTTTTCGCGCGACTGGGTTTTATAATCGTAGTCGGGGTAGTACCTGGCCATCTCGTGCAGGAGCACCGCAAGCTTATGCGCGTACAGCCTGGCCTTGCCCGGGTCTTCGGTGAACATGACGGCGTTGGTCAGGCTCTCCATCGCTTCCGACAGGAACTGGAGCATGGACCCGTGGGCATAGTAGGCCGTGAACCAGTACTTCTCAGTACTGGCGTCTCCGGGCTTGTGCCATCCGAAGCCGTCGTCCGCGTAGTCGCCCGTGAGCAGCGATCGATCTTTCATGCCCGAAGCCAGGTAGGCTGTGAAGTCGTTCGACGGGTATTCCTCCCCACCGACCGGACACTTCACTTTGAACGGCTTGTCGAAGCCGATGATCCACGAATAGCGCGCCTTGCCGTATATCTCCGTTCCATGGATGGGGCAGCCCTGGCTGTGGACATCGAAGCCGCGATACACGCAGGGCGGGATGATGAGCGTGCGCAGGCGATCGTCGCCGTAAGCCGCCCATTTCTCGGCCTTGGCGATGGTTTCGTCGCGCTGCGTGCGAGCCCATTCGTAGCGAGCGATGTTGTTGCGCATCGTCTGGATCCGCGCATCGGTATAATACGTGCGGCCGGCGGTCGCGGAGGTGCCGGCGGTCGCGGAGGTAGAAGAGGTGCGGCCGACAGCCGCAGAGGCATCGGCAACCGCAGAGGCAGCAGAGGCAGCCGCCGCGGAGGGCGCGGAGGTCGACGTAACCACGAACGCCGAAGCCGCCCAAGCCAGAACGTGCGCAACAGTCATCCGCATGGGGTCTCCTTGTTCTTTCCGTTCATCACGGGGTGGACCAGGTCTGAAATGCGGGTCCCGGGCTTTACAACACGATCCGGACGCATAACCTCCTCACCCGGCGGAGCTTACGCAGCCACGTCATGACGCCACACTACGGACCGCGGCAGCAGGAGTCAAGGGCGTGCCCCGGACGGCCTCGTGATCGCGATATGGGACATTTCACCGCCGGCCACTTGCCAGAGCAGCAAGTCGGCATATTCGGAGATCCGTGCTGGCGGAGGAAATCGCGGCGGCCGCACTTCAGAGCCCCAAGCGGAAGCGCGGG
>JAPKGY010000428.1 GCA_026647385.1 Phycisphaerae bacterium
GAAAGCGTTTCTGGAGGCGGTCCCCGGCCTCGTCCTCGACATCGCGGCGACGCCGACCCCGCCCGGCCCGGAAGAGCTTCACCTCCGGAGCGACGGAGGCGAACGACACCGTCCTCAACACGTTCGGGGGGCGTATGCTCGTCTCCGACATCGAACACCCGTCCGTTCGCAACCCAGCGCTCGAGTCGGGGCGGGCCGACTTGATCCCGGTCGACCAGCACGGCACCCTCGACTTCGAAGCCTACGAGAGGCTGCTCGAATCGCCGACCGAATTGGTCAGCGTCATGTCGGTGAACAATGAGATCGGCGCGGTGCAGGACATCGACAAGATCGGCGAGATGGCGCACCGGGCAGGCGCGCTCTTTCATAGCGACATCACACAAGGCGTTGGGAAACACAAACTCGAGGTTCAGAACAGGCCGATCGACTACGCAACCCTCTCCGGACACAAGTTTCATGCTCCGAAGGGCATCGGCATGCTGTGGGTCCGGAACGGATGCCCTCTCAAGCGGTTCATGGTCGGCGGACTGCAGGAGGGGGGGCGTCGGTCTGGGACGCTCAACGTCGCCGGCATCGTCGGCCTCGGCGCCGCCGCGAAGATCGCCATGCGCCAGGGCGCGGCGGAAATCGAGAAGATGGCGCGCCAGAGGCAAAGAATCATCGACGCCATCGTGGCCACCGTGCCGGACGTGCGGGTCAACGGCCAGCCGGACGGGGCGCCGCACATCATCAATCTCTCCCTGTATCGGACGGAAGGCGAGGCGGTCATCATCAACCTCGACTCCCACGGCATCTGCTGTACCGCAGGAGCGGCCTGCGCGAGCGGCTCCGGCCTCGGTAGCCACGTGCTCAACGCCATTGGCCTGCCCCAGGAGTGGCTGAAGGGCAGCGTCCGAATCAGCCTGAGCAGGCTCACGACGGACGCGGAGGTGGACTACCTAATCCAGGAGTTCCCCCGGGCCGTATCCGAGGTCAGGGGCCTGGCCGGCTACGCAGCGGGCTGAAACCGGTACCGGGATTCCCGGGGGCCGAACCGACTGGCGGGTAAACTGCGTCTAACTGGGCGGCCGCGCAAAATTCTGCCTCTTCGGGAAAAAAACCCTTGCCTAAGGCCCGAAGATGTGTTAGTTTGTATTCGGACGCGGCGAACGATGCCCGCAAATCCACGAGGCTCCGGCCTGCAGGCAAACCTGGCGCGACTTTTCGCGCCGCCCACGCGTAGACATGGGTGACAAGCCGTAAGGGACGGGCGTCTGTATTGAGCACGCGAAAAGACGATATGACTGCAAACACTGTGCTGACTCCTCAGACCGAGGAGCCGCTCGAAGAAGAGCTGCTCGAAGAGGAGGAGGCTGAAGAAGAAGAGGAGGCCGAGGCCGAGCCGGAAGAAGTTCCGGACGAGACCGAGGACCTCGAAATGTGGATGCGCCAGACCCGGCGCGCCCAATTGCTCACGCCCGAACAGGAGGTCTCCCTGGCCCGCCGAGTTCAGATCGGTGACGACCAGGCCAAGCGAATCCTGATCGAGTCGAACCTCCGGCTTGTCGTGAGCATCGCGAAGAAGTACAACGCTCGGGGAATCCCGCTGGCCGACCTGATTCAGGAGGGCAATCTGGGCCTCATCCGGGCGGTCGAGAAGTTCGACTGGAGAAAGGGCTTCCGCTTCAGCACGTACGCCACCTGGTGGATTCGAAGGGCGATCGCCCGAGCAATCATCAACCAGGGCCGAACGATCCGGATCCCCGTCTACGTGGCCGAGCTGATCAACAAGGTCGTCAAGACCCAGAACCGGCTGCAGCAGGAGTTCCAGCGAGAGCCGACCGAAGAGGAGATCGCCGCAGAGGTGGGTCTCTCCATCGACCGCGTCCGCGAGATGCTTCGCGTGTCGGCCGAGCCGCTCAGCCTTGAAACACCGGTCGGCGAGAAGGACAACAGTTCCCTCGGAGACTTCGTGCCGAACAAGGCGATGCCGGAACCGGCGGAAGTGACGAAGGAGATGATCAAGCAGCAGGAGATCGACTCGATCCTCGGCCGCCTGACCTCCAGAGAGCGCGACGTCGTGCGCCTGCGGTTCGGTCTGGACGACAATCGGCCCCGCACCCTCGAAGAGGTTGGAACCGCTCTCAATGTAACCCGCGAGCGCGTCCGGCAGATCGAACTTCGGGCAATGAAGAAGTTGCGGCACATCGGCGAAAAACTCCGGGAGTTGGGCGTCCAACTCCAGTCGTCGGCCTAACGCGGCCGCAGACCGTCATCACGTTGCAGAGGATTATCGTTCTCTGCAACGTTCTCATTTGTGCCCAGGAACGAGGCCAGTTCGCGGCGGAGAGAGGCGACCAGGCTCTCCTTGCCGACTTCCAGTGGCTGCGGGACGTGCGGGGACCGAAAGACCTCTGCCGGGTCGACGAGCGGCATCCCCACGGGCGCGCTGCATTGGGCCAGTACGGCCTCCCGCGTGACCCGCAAGGCGCACCCAACCAACTTACGGCCCGTTGTCGCATCGACGACGTCAATCGGCGAGATGTGGCTGAAGCAATCCGACGTGCGGCCCTTCGTACGACCGAACGGCGTATCGGCAGCGAGGCGGGCCGAGATTCCCGCCCCGTTCAACCCCGCAATGATCGGCGCGATGATGCGCCGGTAGACGTCGGTCACCCTGCGCGAATCAGGACATAGTGACGAAAGCGGGCAGGCGATCGAAACGGTGACGTCGTGGCCGTGGAGAACCGCCTTCCCCCCCGTGGGCCTTCGTACCCATCGGATGGCAGCAGGATCAATCAGGTCTCTGTCCGGCGACTGAGAAGTGCCCAAGGACACCCACGGACCGTCCCACTCGTAAATGCGTGCGCCACCGCGGCCCTCCGACGTCTGACGGTAACTGGATTGGCCTTCGTTTTGCACAGTTTCCAGAAAAAGCGCTGCATCTTTTTCTATAGGGGTGGCCGCTGCGGCCCAATTTTCCGGGAATTTGACCTCGTTGACGGTGCGATAAGCCGTCCCGTAAGCCGCGTTCAAGGCTTCAATCCCGTCATAATGTTTGCGCAGCCAGATGGGCCATTTTACTTCGCTTAACTGCGGGCTAAGCGGCTGGGGCTGGCCGGACTCAGCCGTAATCTCCAGGGCGATGATTGGGCCAGCCGGCCACTGTTGGCCTTCCAACGCCTCGCTCAGGGCGCGAAACCAGCCGGGCACTGCCTGGGGCAAAGCCGCTTCAAGATCGTCGGTTTGGCGGAGCAGCCAGAGGGGCAAACCCTGGCCTAATACGCCTGCCTCAAGATAGGGGCCGGGTTTGAGCAGGCAGACAAAATCCAACGCCGCGCTCAGCCGCAGCAGGCCCACAACATCGCGCCGGCTGTCGCTTGCGCCGGTCAGGTCAACCGCACCCGGCTCACCTTCGTGAAAGCCCCAGGGCAGGTTAAGGCTGAGCGCATTGACGCCCATCTGGCGCAGCCGGACGAGCAGCAGTTCCCATTTTTCGCGAGGGAGGCGAAAGTAATCGAAGTCGGCAGCAATGACAGGTCTGGCGACGGTTTCAAAGTAGGTGGGCATAACTCTCTCCTCAAAGGCTCAACGTTGAACTTTGAACGCGGCAATCCATTCGGCCGTAACAGTTTCCAGGTTAGCAACAATGGCATCTGCCAGACTATAATCCAGGTTTTGGGTGTGGTGGGTAGGGACGGCCACAACGGTCATTCCGGCGGCTTTGGCTGCGGTCAGGCCCGGCACAGAGTCTTCAAACACCAGGCAGCGCTCAGGCTTGACACCCAATTGAGCCGCAGCAAAAAGGTAAACATCGGGAGCCGGTTTGTTATGAACCACATCGTCGCCGGTGGCAACGGCCTGGAAATAGGGCCACAGCTCAAAGCGGGTAAACCAGCGCTGCACCCAGGCTCTATCCGAAGCAGTGGCGACAGCCAGCGGATAACCGGCCGTGTGTAATTGGGCCAGCAAGGCCGTCACGCCCGGCATCAACTGTACATTTTCGGAAGTCATGGCCCAAAGTTCCTTGAACCGCGTCCACATCGCTTCGCGGGTTGGCCCGTAGCCATTGTGACGGGTCAAATCATCCAGCACCAAATCGTAGCCGCCCATATAGCCCACAAT
>JAPKGY010000429.1 GCA_026647385.1 Phycisphaerae bacterium
CCGCGCGCCGTTCTGCTCCTCGACCAGCGCCTGCACGTAATGAAGCCCTGCCATTTCCGGCAGTGTCTGGGAGCCCGTGCTCCGCCCAGCTTCGTCCACACCGTAGAAGAACAGCCCCCCGGCGATGGGCCCCAACACCCAGCCGACCCCGTTGCACGACTGGGCCAGGTTGATGCGCGTCGCGGCATAGCGCGGCGGCCCCAGCACGGTGGTGTAGGGGTTGGCGACCGTTTCCAGGAAGGTGAGGCCCGAGGCCACCACGCACACGCCGAGGAGAAACGCCCAGAACTCCTTGATATCGGCGGCGGGGATGAACCAGAAGCCGCCGACGGCCACCAGAAGCAGCCCGGCGATGATGCCGCCCCTGTAACCGAGTCGCGTGGCCAGCCAGCCGGCGGGAATGGACATGAGAAAGTAGCCCATCCAGTGGGCGAACTGCACCCAGGCCGACTGCGACAGGCTCAGGTGCAACTCCTCCTGGAAGTGCTTGTCCATCACGTCGATCATGCCGTTGCAGAACCCCCACAGGAGGAACAACGAGCTGACGAGACAGAACGTAACCAGGACGTTTCTGCCGTCGGGGGTGACGAACATGCTTTGCTTATCGTCGCTCATGGTATTCGGCTCTCTTCGGATATGGATCGGCCGCCACGGATTTGCGGGCGGCTGGGATTCACATCACACGGCCTTTCGATCGATTCATTTCTTGAACACGGTCTTGATGTCCTGGAGCGACACTCCGAGCGTCGCTTTGGCGATTTCGTCGAGCGCGGGTTCCGGCCCGGTGAGGTGGACCGTGCGATGGATGTGAGTCAGGCTCTCGCCCGGGGCCAGGGCGGCCGCCGGGGAGGACGACTCGAGTTCGTAGAACGGCCCCATGGGCTTGGCGCCCGGGGCGGGCGGCCCGTCGTTATAGCTGTTCGCGGCGTCGCCGCTGTAAGGATCGTCCTGCAGTTTCCAGAGCGAGTTGACGTAATCGGTCACGCCGGCCGGCTGGTTGAACTGCACGATGGTGAGGACCTTGCTGTCGGCGTCGTAGCTGCCGAGAATCGCCTTGCTGCGTTTGGGATTGATGCCGATCTTGCTGCGGTATTGGCCGTCCGCGCGGAGGAAGACCACGTCCTCCCGCACAACCAGGCGATCGGGCGGCACCTGGCCGAAGTAGTCCGAAGTCACCTTCACGCCCAGTTCCGACTCCGGGCCGGCCTTGATGGGCACGACGACCGTGGTGGACGGCGACGGATTGAACATGCCGAGGATCCAGACCGAGAGCAGTCCGGTTTCCTTCTTCCAGGCCTCCTTGCCCTTGTTGGTGATCTTGTTGTTCGAGGCGTAGGCGACGACGTTCACGCCCTTGGCGGGCTTGACCCCGAGTTTTTCCCAGGCCTGGGCCGGCGGCAACAAATGTACCTCGCGCTCGACGCCCACCTGAAAGACCGTGCCGGAGTAGTTGGTCAGCGAAAACTCCTCGCCGAACAACGCCCGGTCGTCGGACTTGCTGACGACCTTGAACGGCTTGGTGTCGAGGATGGCCGGCACCTGCCAGTCGGCGAACTCGAACTTCTTGCCCTTCTCGAAGTAGATTGAAAACTGCCCGCCCTCCGGTCCCATCCAGAAGCGGTCCTCGCCGCCGAAGGCGTTCATGTGCGGCTTGATCTCCCCCGACGCGATCAATTCCCGGTTGATCCAGCCGAAACTGGGACCGGCGTCGCCGGCCATCGTGCTGGTCATCACGCGCCCCTGCCAGGCCGGTGCAAGGGCCACCTTGGCCTGGCCCGCCTGATCGCTCAGGACGATCACCTTGGTGTGTTTCCTCAGGAACGCGATGTCATCGCCAAAACTGGCGCCGGTAGCGGAGCATGAAATTGTGGTCATGGCAGTAAGCGCGACAATTACCGTGGTTAGAAGTTTTTGGTTCATAGGCACTTGACGATCCTCATGAATGCACGTCGGTCCAGCGGCTCTTGGACTCGGTTGAGCCCCCTCTCCGGCGAAATGGCCCGGAGGACCTCAGCCCGTTTTCGCTTGACGTCACGGATAACCGCCCGGGGCAGTCTACCGCGCTCGTTTTCCCCCAGCAAGCCCCGCGAGAACTCATGACGGACGCAAGCGTGGCCGTCCCGGCGATCGGTTTCATGGGTCGTTCGGCGAGTATCGCGCTCGCAACGGATGGCACCGACGAGGAGAGACGCGGGGATCGGAGGACGCAGGGACCCGAGGGCCCGGGGACATGGAGCCACGGGGACACGGCGAAGCTCATCCGGTTCCTCCGGCATGATCGGCAATCCAAAACGCGAACCCCTCGGGAATCTGGAAGGCTCACGGGGTACAATTCAATGGGGGTTGGAGGGGAAAGGCTGGTTGGGACGGGATCGGCTGAGATCGAAGGGACGCAGCCATGTATGCACGCTTCGGTCTTACCCTTGCGTTGACCCGTGCCTGCAACCTGCGGTGTGCCTACTGCTACGCAGGTGCCAAGACGCGGCAAACGCTGCCCGAATGTTTCGGCCGAAAAGCCATTGACCGGGCGGTCAGATCCATTGCTCCCGGAGGACTGCTGGACCTGGGTTTCTTCGGCGGCGAGCCGCTGCTCGAGGCCGATCTGGCAGCCAGACTGATCGACTACGCGGAACAACGAACCGCCGAGAGCGGCGCGAGCTTATCTCTAACACTGACAACCAACGGAACCCTGACCACAGAGCAGGCCTGGGCAATCATGATCCGCCCGGAGATGGAGCTCGCAGTCAGTTGCGACGGCCTGCCCGAGATTCATGACCGTTATCGGCGCGATCCGAACGGAAGCGGGAGCTTTGAACGGGTCCGCGAAACGATGTCTCGATTGCTCGCATCCGGGAAAGACCTTCGCGTGGTCATGGTCGTTCGGCCAGACACGGTCGAAGCACTGCCCGACTGCGTTGCCTATCTGTGGGGCCTCGGTGTGCGGCGGGTGGAGCCGTCGCTCGACCTGTGGTCGCAGTGGAGCCGGTCTGACATCGGGCGACTCACGCAAGTGGTGAGAAAACTCGCTCGTATCTGGCAAAAGGGCTTGCCGGACCACGGGATCACCTGGTTCGACGAAAAAGCTGCCTATCTGGCGAGATGGCCGTCCCTGCGAAACCGTTGCGGATTCGGGACCGGCGAACTGGCCGTCGCAACCTCGGGCAGGCTGTACCCGTGCGAACGGCTCATCGGCGACGATCCGCCGGAAACGGATCTTGCGTTACCGGGGCACGTCGCCGACGGGAAGGACTTTCTGGGTTTCACCGAGGCGGCTCCCCGCTGCCAGTCGACCTGCGGCGGTTGCGCGATGATGGACGTGTGCAACACGTTCTGCCGATGTGGCAATTACATCCGAACCGGAGACGTAACCCGGCCCGACGGGTTGCTCTGTGCATGGAACCAGGCATGCCTTCAAGAGACTGCTCGCATCGCCGCGGAGGCGATGCGGATCGACGGAACTGTTTTATAAGGAGACCGGACATGAACGAACCTGAGTTGACACAAAACGAGCTGGCGCCGTTGCCGCCGCAGCCGATGCAGGAACGGCCGCTGCTGGCGACGTTACTGGCCGGGGCGGGCATCGCCGCGTTGGCGGGCGGGGTGATGCTCTTCCTGGCCGCCGCATCGACGACCCGGGTCCGGGGAAGCACGGTCAGCTATCACCTGAAATGGCAGGAACAGCGGCAACTCGTCCAAAGCGAAGTTCAACGCGGGCTGGAGGCGGAAAGCTTGACGCCCAGCCAGCCGGCTGAGGAATAGTCGTGAAGCATCCGAGCGACCGAGGATTCGCCGCTGTTCCGGAGGCGCAAGTCATGCGCGACCCCGGCGACAAAGCACGACTCCCACGAGCTTCGCTGCCGCGCCGAATCGGGAGGCTCATCCGAAATGTCCTGGCCATCGTGGGGCTCTTTGCCATCATTTATCATTGTTGTTTTGATCTGTCCCAGGTCGTGTCCGGATCCATGGGGCCCGCACTGCTGGGCGAGGGTGATGCCAATAGCGACTGGGTGCTGGTCGGCGGTACCGCGCGCATCCAGTTCGACAGTCGCAAGCCTCAGTATGTCGATCCGAACAAGACCTACCACGTGTTTCTAC
>JAPKGY010000043.1 GCA_026647385.1 Phycisphaerae bacterium
CAGCCAGGAGTACCCCTGGGGCATCTGGATCGGCATCGACGTGGCCGCGGGGGTGGCCCTGGCGGCGGCCCCGGCCGACCTGGATGCCACGGCCCGGCAGATTGCGGCCCGGCATGGGGCGGACGAGCGATTTCCGCTCCTGGCCGGCGTGGGCGAGGGGGTTCAGCTCCTGGCGGGCATGCGAAAGGCGGCTTGACTTCGGTCTCATTATGTACGATAATGTACGTAGATGGCATATTGTTCATTAGGGGGTGAGTCATGAATATGAGCATTGTCGAGGTGCGGGCGAACCTGTCGGAGGCCCTGAACAAGGTGGCTTACGCCGGCGAGCGGATCGTTTTGGAGAAGCACGGCAAGCCGGCGGCAGCCATCGTATCGGTGGAAGACCTGGAACTGCTGGAGGAACTGGAGAACCGATCCGACCTCAAAGCGGCCCTCAAGGCTCGCAAGGAAAAGGGCGCCGTTCCCCTGGCGAAGGTCAAGGCCCGGCTGGGGATGAAATAATCCATGCCCCGCTGCGCCGTCTACTTCAAGCCGTCGGCGGACAGGCAGCTTGCGAAGCTGCCCCGGGACGTTCAACGGCGAATCGTGGCGGCGGTCGATGGCCTGGCCGACGATCCTCGCCCACAAGGGGTGGTCAAGATCAGTGGGGATGATAACCTGTGGCGTATTCGCGTGGGTGACTACCGCGTGGTATACGAAATCCACGATGATCGGCTGGTGGTGCTCGTGCTTCGCGTGGCCCACCGCAGGGATGTATACCGGGGATTGTGAGTGGAAAGGCACGTTGGACAATGGCAAGCCTCTGTTGCGACCCCAACGCCCGCAAGAGAATCCTGGTGGTCCTACCCGACGGGAAGCGCGAGGCAATCCGGCTGGCCAGGATGACTCTGGCGGACGCCCGGCGGCGTCGGGACATGATCGAAAAGCGGGTGTCGGCCCGGATACCCTGAATCCGCTCGTGTCCGAGTGGCTGGCCGACCTGCCCGACAAGATCCACGCCCGGCTGGTCCAGTTGGGACTGGCGCTACCCCGGCTGAAAGACCTCGCAGCCCAGGCCGAAGGCGAGACGGCTCGGGTGGGGGGCCTTCCGGGACGGATTCATCAAGTCACGCATCGACGCCAGGCCCAATACGATCCACAACGACAACCAGACGCGGCGGTGCCTTGTGGAGTGCTTCGGGGCCGAGACGCCGGTGGGGGCACTCAGACCTTCCGACGGCGAGCGGTTCCGGCTCTGGATGGTGGGCGAACACCTGGCCCTGAATACCATTCGTCGGCGACTGGGGATCGCCCGGCCGTTCTTCAGGATTGCCGTCGATGACGGATTGATCGCCAGGAACCCGATGGCCGGTCAGAAGGTCTCCGTCGTCCGGGTCCGGGAGCGATTCTACTTCGTCACCCGCGAGGATGCCGAAAAGGTCCTGCTCGCCTGCCCGGACCACGCCTGGCGGACGATCTTCAGCCTATGCCGGTGGGGCGGCTTACGCTGCCCGTCCGAAGTGCTGACCCTGCGGTGGGAGGATATCGACTGGGACGCCGACCGGATTCTTGTTCGGTGCATCAAGCCCTCCCACCCGGAGGGCCGGGACGTTCGCTTCGTCCCGCTGTTCCCCGAGGTGTGGACGGCGCTCCTGGAATCCTTCACGCTCTGGCTTGAGGCGGACGAGAACCGGTCCCCGTACGTGGTGACGCGGTACCGGGACCTGTCCCAGAACCTGCGAACCACGTTCCACAAGATCATCGAACGCGCCGGCCTCAAGGCCTGGCCCAAGCTGTTCGCCAACCTCAGAAGCAGGCGGGCGACTGAACTCATCGAAACCTTCCCGAACCACGTCGTCAACGCCTGGCTGGGGCATACCGAGGACGTGGCCGACATGCACTACCGACAGGTGACGCCCGAACATTGGGCACGAGCTACCTCCGCATCGTCGGGCGACACCGATCCCGCGAAAACCTCGCGCGTGCGCGCGGGTGACGAAGCGGCGCAAAGAGCGGCGCACTCTACAGGGGAGCCGGGTGGAACCGAGGGGCATGAAGAATCGGGCACCCGCGTTTTTGGCACCGACACCGCGGAATACCACGCCATTCCGTTAGAGGTAATTGAGTCTAGTGCGCGAGGGGGGAGTCGAACCCCCACACCTTTCGGTACAGGAACCTAAATCCTGCGCGTCTGCCAGTTCCGCCACTCGCGCGGGCGGGCTCGCGGCCCCGGTGCCGGCGGGGGGCGTGACGACATCGGCGGAGGGTGGCATGGGCTAATGTAGTGTGTCAGGGGTTCTGCATCATGGGCCATAGCCATTGTGGTGCGGCCATCTCTCCGCAGGTGAGTCGACGTGGCGACCTGGCTGCACCTGTGCAGGCTGGAAGTCCGCCACGGCGAGACCTCGCTTCAGCGGGCCCGCGCCACGACCTAGGATGCAAAGCGCCTGACTCACCACACGAACGAGTCAGCTCGCCACGGCGGGTCGCTGAGGCGACCCGTGCCACCCACCAATTGCGATTCATCACGGACCCGCCGAGACGGTCGCGGACCCGCCGAAACGGTCACGGACCCGCGGCCGGGGGACGAGCCTCTATTCGCTTATATCGGTTGTGCGGGGACTTGTCGAGGACGGAGGGAGCGGATACAACCGCGACATGTTTGCGCATCTGGGGCGATGGATCGCCCGGCAACCCTGGTTGTTCGTAGTGGCATGGGGGCTCGCCCTCGGGGCGGGTGTGGCCTGGGACGCCCTCGTGCCCAAGCCGCCGCCGACCGACGTGGCCTCCTTCCTGCCCGACGACGCCCCGCACAATGTGGCTATGCGTCTGGTCCGGGAAGCCTTCCCCGAGGTGGCTGCCCGGAGCCAGATCGTCATCGTTGGGTACCGAGCCGCCGGTCTGACCGCCGGCGACCTTGGCTGGCTCGACCGGGTCGCACGCGAGGCGGGCAAGATCACGGAACGTCCCGTCCTCTCGCCGGCCATGCCGTTCTTCGATCGCCGCCTGGTCAGTGCCGATCGTCAGGTGGCGATGGTGATCGTCAATTTGCCGACCAACTTTCTGAGCACGGTCACGGTGGATACCGTCGAGCGGGTCGATCGTCTCCTGGGAGGGGATCGGCCGACGGGTTTGGTCGTTGAGGTGACCGGGACGGCGGGCATAGGCCGGGACTATGCGGCTGCCACCCAGCAAGCGTTCCATACGACGACCTGGGTCACGGTTGTGGCCGTCCTGGTGATCCTGGTGGTCATCTACCGTTCGCCGGTCGGGGCGATGGTCCCGCTGCTGTCCATCGGGGCGAGCGTTTACCTGGCCTTCGTCGGGCTACTCATGCTCGCCGGCATCGGTTGGCCGGTTTCGGACATCGATCGCATCTTTACCGTGGTCCTGCTGTTCGGGGCCGGCGTGGACTACGCTCTGTTCTGGATTGCGCGCTATCGCGAATCGCTCACGACCTTGCCGGACTTCGAGACGGCGGCGATCGCGGCTGCCCGCACGACGAGCCCGGCGATCATCGCCAGCGCCGGCACCACGATTTGCGGTCTGTCGATGATGATGGCGGCTGAACTCATCCCGTCGCACAACGCCGGCAAGATTCTCGCGCCCGTGCTGGTGATTTCGCTTCTGGCCGCCCTGACGTTGTCGCCCGCCCTGGCCCGACTGCTTGGCCAATGGCTGTTTTGGCCCGCGGGTCTGGCCCATCAAGCGAACATGGGTCAGCGGTTCGTCTGGCCCGCGGTGGCCGGCGTGGTCACGCGGCGTCCGCGAGCCGTGCTGACCTTCGGCCTGATCCTGTTGGGGGTGCCGGCTGTTTATGCGCTCACCCTCTCGCCGCGATTCGACACTCTGGCGGAGCTGCCTGCGAATTCCTCCTGTGACCGCGGATACGAGATTCTGAACGCCCACTTCCCGGTGGGCGAGCTCTTCGCGACGCAACTTGCGATGAAGTTCGAGCGGCTGCCGGGCACGGATGAACTCGAGGCCATCGATCGCGGATTGAGCGAACGCATTGGCGCGCTTGCGGGCATCGAGGACGTCTATTCGGCGGCCAGCCCGTTGGGGCAACGCGCGTCCGGCGGGCGGCCGGCGCTGGCGGACCGGCTGATCAAGTCGCTGGCCCGCCCGTTCTACGTTTCGCAAGAGTTTTGCGTGATGCGCCTGGACGTGCTGGCCGAGCATGAGCCCTTCTCCCCCGAAGCCATGGCCCTGATCGAGCAGGTTCGCGCCATCGCCAACGAGGAGGCGGCGGCCCTCACGCGGGCGGGCACGCCCGCCCAGGCATTGCTGGCGGGGTTCACGCCGTACATCATCGACGTCCGCGCCATCTCCGGCAGCGATCAGGCGCGGGTCATGTTTCTGGCGACACTGGTCATCGGATTGATCGTGCTCGCGTTGGTTCGGGACGTGCCATTGACGCTGTTCATGCTGCTGGCCACCTGGATTACGTACGGTGCGACGTTGACCGTGAGCGATCTGGTGCTCTGCCATCTGCTCGGTTATGGGGGACTCGACTGGAAGGTCCGCCTGATTCTGTTCGTGATCGTGGTGGCGGTGGGGCAGGACTACAACATCTTCCTGATCTCGCGCCTGCTGGGCGAACTCGGCGAGACCGACGAGCGGGAAGCCACCCGTCGGGCGATCATCAGTACGGGTTCGGTCATCAGCAGTTGCGGCATCATCATGGCCGCCACCCTCGGCTCGCTGTGGGCGGGGGGGCTCTCGCTTCTGAGGCAGGTCGGGTTTGCGATGGCCTTGGGGGTCCTGATCGACACATTCCTGGTCAGGCCGGTGCTCGTACCGAGCTTTTTCCTGGTAGCGGGCCGGGCCCGACGCTCCCAGGCTCGGCGCTCGAGCCCCGCCGACGAGGCCATCGAGGCGGAATACCCGACCGGCTGAATCGAACGCCGGTGTCGCGGTCTCGGAGGGCGGGCGGAGACGCGTCCGGTCGCGTAACGGCTGGACCGTGATGAGGAAGCGCGGGGATGCAGCCTGCGGCTGCGGAATGGACCCGTCGGTGCCGCTCGGGAGTCTGAACCGGTCGACACGACGCCTTGGGAAAGCTAATCTGTAATAGCCGTTCGGTATCGGACGGGGCGAGTGATTACGCCACGAGAGAGGAGCAGCCATGTCCTGCAAATCATCGATCCTTCTGGTCCTGATCGCGTCCGTGACCCCCGTGGCCCGGGCGGTGGTCGAAACCCTCGACGCCACGATCACGGCGGAGGTCGAACAGACGCTGCCAGCCGGCGACGTCAATACCGATCTGGCTTTTGAGAGTCTCGCGGAGTCGACGAGCAACCTGCCGCTCTTGGCCGAGGCCCGCCTGTTTGAGGATGGGTACCCCAACTCGGCGGCCGGGGCCACCGCCCGGCTGGCGGACCCCCGGCTCGCCCAGACCAGCGATCCGGCGGAGATCGGGATTGCCGTGGTCTCGAACAGCCAGGGCGGCCCCTCTTCCTGGAACGCCTTCGGAAGCGCGACCGAAACCCGCTCGATCACCTTCACCGCCTCCGAAATCGGCGCCGAGACCGGTACCGCCCTCAACGCGCGCAGCTTCTTCTTCGTCGATGCCATTCTGGTTTTGTGGCGGCAGGCGGGATCGGTCGATCTGACGGGCACCGGCGCGGAGATCTCGCTTCGCGTGGAGCAGACGCGTGCGGGGGCAGCGGCCGGCACGACGGTTCTGACGGCCAACCTGTCGTATCTCGGCCAGGCGGACGGCACGGGAACGCTCGTCGCGGGTGGTTCGCTGGTGCCGGAGAACGCGGCCGAGGTGGATCTGACCGATATGGTGGGTTCGCTCGGCAGCGTGCAGGTGGTGCTCTTGCCGAGGCTGGCGATTCCCTATGATTATGTGGCCGCCGTCGACGAGAACTTCACCCTCCGGGCGTTTATCGATGCCCACATCGAGAGTACGACCGATACGGGAGCGGCGGTGGTTCTGGGGCCTTCTGTGGAGGGTGTGACCGGCCTGATCTCCGACGTCGCGGGCGAGGACGTGGGCGAGGCCATCGGGCAGGTCTTGGGCACGGTGTTCGCCCAAAACCCGGCACCGGCTCGGCCTCTGACGGCCGACGACCTGTCCACAAAAGTCACGGTCGATCCGCGGGCCCGAGGGGTTGCCTGGTGGCCGGGCGGTTTGTGCGGACTGCTGGGCGTCGAATCGTTGGCGGGGATGGCGTTGCTGGCCGGTTTCGTGTCGTTCGGAGCGGTGAGGCGATCGCGGGGTTGACCTCCCTTGGTCAAGCGAATTCAACCCATGCCGGAACCGGGCCTGATGGCCGCGGACACGCCGCGCATTCTGGCCATCGCCGACGTGCGGCTGTCGGCTCACGTCGCCGTCGCGCTGCCGGTGACCTCTTTCTACGCGGAACTGATCGGCCTGGACCCGCTGCCTGGCGAATCCGGCGAAAGGCGCCTGGGGTTTTACGGCTATCCCCGCTCCGGCCCCCGCCTGTACGTTGATCTGGTGAATGAACCAGCGGAACCCTCTAACCAGCGCGATCTGCTGGTCCAGATCGCCAGCCTGTTTCACTTCGAACAGATGCTGATCGAGCGCGGGCTCGCCTACGAGTGGTCTCACGGCTGGTGGTTTTACGACCGGCGGATCTGTCTGCCGGACCCGGCCGGCAACCGGATCGAGCTGGTCGCCTACCACATTCTGTGAACGTGCGGCGGGAGGGGGATTTGCTTTTTTCCCTATTCGGGGAGCGGTGCGTGGATCGCATGGCGGGGGTCTCTGGTTCGTAACTGATGGCCAGAACAATAGTTGCGCCCGGTCCGGCTCGCCAGGTTTCCGTCCTGGCTCAGGGGCTGAGACCCGCTCGGAATATTCCGGCGCCCCGGGCGTGACAAGGTGGGCGGGCGTGGGTATACTTTGGGTAGCCAAGCACGCATTGCGTGCTTTTCGGGGACGTTCATAGGACCTGGCGCAAGGTCCCCTGCATTCAGGGCGCCACATCCAGCACTCGTCGGTTTCCACACTGTTCGGACCGTTGAGGCGGCCGTCGGCTGGCAAGGTTCACCCTGTGAACCGCGTTCAGACCGGGGCGTTAGGATGTGAAGACGGATCGCGAGCGCCGCAAGCCCGACAGGTGAGGTTTTGTCAAAGGCCGGCAAACCGATCATCGGCATCGCTGGCGGCATTGGGGCGGGCAAGAGCGCCGCGGCTTCGATCCTGGCGGAACTGGGCGCCGCCGTGGTGGATGCGGACCGCCTGAACCACGAGGAACTGAATGCGCCGGAGGTGGTGGCCGAGCTTCGTCGCTGGTGGGGGGAGGGGGTCGTGGCCCCGAACGGGTCGGTCGACCGCGACGCCATCCGCCGGATTGTGCGCGAAAAGCCCGAGGAGTTGCGTCGGCTCGAACGGTTGGTGCATCCCCGGATTCTTCAGCGTGCCGACGCCTTGATCTCCGCCTGGCAGGCGGACCCGGCTGTTCGGGCGATCGTGTGGGACGCGCCTCTGCTGTTCGAGGTGGGACTTGTCGACCGGTGCGACTGCGTCATTTTTGTCGACGCCGACGTGGGGGTGCGCCGGGATCGCGTAGGCCTCAGCCGATCGTGGACGGAGGAGGACCTCCGTCGGCTGGAAAACGCCCAGAAACCATTGGACTTGAAAAAGGGCTGTGCCGATTATATAGTAGAGAATAACTCCGACAAGGAATCTCTACGTCGGCAGATTGAAAGAGTCTTTTCCCAGATACTCTCCGGTTTTTAAGACTCCCGTGGTCATCTCGTACGGTCCCGTTCAGACGTGAGTGCCGTAGCGGCGTGAGCCACCCGAAGGACAGGCGTCAGGAGACGAACCGGGCGTATCAGTTCAGGAGGAAGCGTAAATGGCGAAAGCCAGTGACAAACCGAAGGGCAGGGGGACCCGCGGCGGCGTTCGCAGCGGCGCCCGCAGGAAGATCGACCGGGTGGTTCGCGACGACTCGCCCGAGGTGGACGTGGTCGACAACGGCGTGGACGAGGAAGATACCCCGTTTGGGCCGGCCCCCGAAGGCGAGGAGGCCGTCGCCCAGCCGGCGGCTCCCGAACCCGTCCAGGAAGCCCGTTCGGCGCAGCGCGAGACCTACTCCGCGATCGACGCCGAGACCCACGCGAAGTACGAGGAGGTCAAACGCGGCGAGCTGCACATCAAGGACCTGCAGAAGCTCAACGTCGAGGCCCTGCACGAGATTGCCAAGCAGGAAGGGCTGGCAGACTACACCGGGCTGAGCAAGTCGGAGCTCATCTTCAAGATTCTGAAGGAGCGCATCCGGCAGAACGGGCTCATGTACGGCGAGGGCGTCCTCGAGATTCTTCCGGACGGCTTCGGCTTCCTGCGCAACCCGGAGTACAACTACCTGCCGTGCCCGGACGACATCTACGTGAGTCCGTCGCAGATTCGCCGTTTCGGCCTGCGCACCGGGCACATCGTGGCCGGCCAGATCCGCCCGCCCAAGGAGTCCGAGCGGTACTTCGCACTGCTCCGCGTCGAGGCGATCAACCTCGAGGACCCGGAACGCGTGACCGAGAAGACCAACTTCGAGGACCTCACGCCGTTGCACCCCGGCCCGAAGGATCCCGCGAATTGCGTACTCGGCGTCGACGGCCGGTGGCGGCTCGAGACGAGTCCCGACGAGATCAACATGCGCGTCGTCGATCTGGTCACGCCGATCGGCAAGGGCCAGCGCATGCTCATCGTCGCGCCGCCGCGTACGGGCAAAACCGTCCTCCTGCAGAAGATGGCGAACGCGATCATTCGGAACAACGCCGACGCGTACGTCATCATTCTACTGATCGACGAGCGCCCGGAGGAAGTGACCGAGATGCAGCGGGCGACCAAGGCCGAGGTGATCTCCTCGACCTTCGACGAGCCCGCCAGCCGACACGTCCAGGTGGCCGAGATGGTCATCGAGAAGGCCAAGCGCATGGTCGAGTACGGGCACGACGTCGTGATCCTGCTCGATTCGATCACCCGCCTGGCCCGTGCGTACAACACCGAGGTCCCGCACTCGGGCAAGATCCTGACGGGCGGCGTCGATGCCAACGCCCTTCAGAAGCCCAAGCGGTTCTTCGGAGCGGCCCGTAACATCGAGGAGGGCGGCTCGCTGACGATCATCGGCACCGCCCTGATCGACACCGGCAGCAAGATGGACGAGGTGATCTTTGAGGAGTTCAAGGGCACCGGCAACGCCGAGTTGCACCTCGACCGCCGCCTGGTCGATCGCCGCACCTGGCCGGCCATCGATATCAACGCCAGCGGCACGCGTAAAGAGGAACTCCTGGTCGCGTCCGAGGAACTCGAACTCATCTACAAGCTCCGCCGCGTCCTGAGCGATATGAACGTGGTGGAGGCCATCGAGCTGCTGCGGTCGCGCCTGCTCAAGGTCCGCACGAACGCCGAATTCCTGATGACCATGAATCTGTGATTCAGCCGGCGGGTCGATGATTGCAATGAACCTCCCGAGCGAGTTCGGTCGCAGTGGCTGCGGCTCTTCGCCTCGCGGCCGGAGGTTCATCGCGCGGTCGTTGTCGGCTCCCGGGCACGCGGAGACGCGGGGCCGCGTTCGGACGTCGACCTCATCATCCACGCTCCGGAGGCGACCGCCGCCCAATGGATCGAGCTGTGGTATAAACTGAAGGAGGATTGGGAGACCTTGCTGGTTGTCGACGTCCTGCGATGGGAAGAGGCATCCGATGAGCTGAAGCAGCGCGTGCTCGCGGACAAAGCGATCCTCTATGAGCGATCCCAAGACTGCCCAAAGCCTGGCTAATCCTTCGGCGGCGATACGGCGGCCGGCGGAGGCGGTTGACCAGGCGGGCGACGATCCGATCAAGGCCGACGCCGTCATTCACCGATTCGAATTCGTCATCGAGCTGTTCTGGAAAACGCTCAAGCGGATGCTGGCTGACGAACTCATCCAGGCGACCACGCCCAAGGTCTCCGGGTCGTCTTCGCCAAGCCCGATGCCGTCGAGGAAGAGGAAGAGGAGGTTCATTGGGGGAAGGATGAAGGATGAAGGATGAGGGATGAAGAGAGAAATGAGTAGTTTAAGGAAAGCAGAAAGTGGATTGTACTGGCGGAACAAGTTGGTTTCACTTGTCGCTTGCAACTTGCAACTTGCAACTTGCAACTTGCAACTTGTAACTTGCAACTTGTAACTTGTAACTTGCAACTTGCAACTTGTAACTTGTAACATGCAACTTGCAACTCATAACTCGTAACTCCCCTCTCGTCACTCCCCGCCTGCCAACGTATCCCGCACACGCTGAGGGTCGAAGTCGCCGACCATGCGCCAGA
>JAPKGY010000430.1 GCA_026647385.1 Phycisphaerae bacterium
ACAGCATGCAAAAGAAATTTTAGTGCAAATGCAGCCGGATGACCGGACGCAACTCTTCGATGAATTACCGGCCCATGTTGTCGAAAAACTTGAAGAATAAGTTCCAACAGGCACGGTACTACGCGCCAGCAGCACCGAAGCCCGCCGACCGCGATGCTCTTCTGGAAAAAGCGGACGGGCTTGTGAAGGGCGAACTTACCCTGACACGCAGAGGCAGCGTTCATCGCTTCGATGCCGATCGAGCTTTCGACTACCTCGACTACAATCCGTTCGACAACCGTGAGCTGCACGAAAACATCCAGTTGTACTCGCTGGCCGACCTCGCGATGCTGAGGGATGCGTGGTTCCTGACCGAGAAACGGCAGTATCTGGCACGGGCTGCGGAAATGCTCTCGAGTTACTGCAGATGGTACGGCGGCGGCGCCAGGGGCAGCGTCGGGATGATCAAGGACTATTCGGAGGGGGAGGTTTTCGTCCACCCCTGGGACAACTGGACCCTGCCCCGCAGGTTGGGCTTTACGACTGACTTCCTCACCTTTCTTCAGAAGACGGACCTCGATACCGAACTCGTCGTCGATGCGATGAAGCTGATCCTGGAGGACGAGCGGGAGCTTGTACGGCGCCGAGACTTTTATGGTGGCAATGCGGCTCCGCAGCTCTACGGACCCGGGGCCGATCTTGCCGCGGTTTTCTGGGAGTTCAGGGACGCGCAGTACTGGCTCAACACGATGGTCGCGGGGATCACCAGCGTATCCACCGACATCTACCCGGACGGCAGCCAGTGCGACTTCTCAACCAGCTACAACGAGGCCTATGTTATCTGGATAGATGAATTGCTCAGGAGGATACGGACCTTCAGCAGTCCTCTGAAGCTGAATCTGCCGGACGAAGTGGCCCGGCGCTACGAAAAGCTTATCGACTGGCAACTGAACACCAGGAAACCCAACGGTCTGGACGTGAGGTTCAACGACAACGGCGGCGGGCAGGACCCGCAGTGGTACGGCAGGCTCGCGGGCGAGGCGTTCAACTTCTTCGGGCGAGACGACCTGAGGTGGTTCGCCAGCGGCGGGCGTGAAGGCAGAGCTCCCGCGCATACGTCCTACCCGCCCACGTCTGAAGCGGACAACTACTCCGGCATCTGTGTGATGCGCAGTGGCTGGGACAGGAACGCCTGCTTTCTTGCTGTGGATTTCGGCCCGTTCGGAAGTGGCCACGGCCACCCCGACTACGGCAGTTTCATCCTGCACGCATATGGGGCCGACTTCATCGAGGACGGCGGATGCGGGGCCTATGGCACTGACGCTCACGCAAGCTATTCGGTCAAGCCGTGGGCACACAGCACAGTCGCGGTGGACGGAATCTACCAGACGAAGGAGAGCCGCCCGCCGCTGGGCAAGCCGGTGCCCCGTTGCTGGGTCACCAGCCAGGACTTTGACTGCGCCTGGGGCACGTACGGGTTTGGACCAGTCGATGCGAAGCTTTCCGGCATCAGCCACTCCCGGACCATCTTCTTTGCGAAGCCGGATCTCTTCATCGTCGTCGACAGGATCTCAGGAACCGGCTCCCATACGGTGCGCAGCAAGCTTCAGTTCGCGCCGGACGTGAAAGTGAATGCGGCGGCCGGCCAAGTCACGGCCACGGCATCGAACGGCGCTGCTCTTATGCTAGAAAGAGTCTCTGATAGCACCGAACCGCGGGTTGTGACAGGGCAGAAAGAGCCTTACTGGGACGGATGGGTGAGCAAGACCTACGACCGGTTCATCAGCCCCGCGCCCGCACTTGTGTGGGAGAGCCGGATGGGACTGCCCGTGACGCAGATAACCGTGCTGTATCCAAGGCCGGCAAAGTCGAAAGCCGAGCTTCACGCCGAACTGGTTAAGAATGGAGCTTCAGACGGTCTGCTGCTGAAGGTGATCAGCGGCCAGCGCATCCGCGAGTTCACCATCGGATCCTCCGAAGACGGCGCCAACTGCAGCTGCCGAACACCCGCATATTAGCCGTTGTCCCTACTGCTATGGTCCGCCGATGGTAATCCCTTGGCTGAACGTCCCGTGGATAAAGAAGAGGATGATGAAAACCCCTCCCCCTGGGCCCACGCCGCTGCCCCGGCCGGCATCTCAACAACGTATCGTCAGCGGTCGATCGCAAGACGGCCTTGCAGCAGTCCGTTCGTGCAATCCACTTCACTCTCCAGCTCAAGCCAGGATCTTCGACCGGCTGGCGAAGTTCGTATGCGGCAAAGCCAAGCGGCTGCCCCGAAAGGCATCGACTGCCACCGGTTGACACGAACACGGCGTGCATCGGGGAGCGGCCGAAAGCGAACTCCCCGCGGGATTGAGCCGTAAAGCATTGAAAAACAGGAGCTTAGGCGACTTTTGTCGAGGGGTGTTATCGCCGACCCAGGATGCCCGGGAGAGGGATCGAACCTCCACAGCCTTTCGGCTACATGGCCCTCAACCATGCGCGTCTGCCAGTTCCGCCACCCGGGCTCGGGTGATCCACGCCGGCGGGGGCTGCCTGCCGGAACCCTTACAGTACCCCTCTCAGCCAAGCCGGTCAAGAGGAACCGAGGCCATGTGGGCGAGAGTCGGCGGCGATCAGGACGCCATCGCCGGTGCGATAACGCCGGACCTTGGTGGAATACGCTCGACCGTGGGCGTGTGCGATTCGAGCGGTGGTTCGCTGGTTGGCTGTGCGCGAAACGATTGGCTGATGCGCGGTGCCGGCTCGTCGCAGGAGCGAGGCGGCTCAACACGCGCGACCGAGTTCAGGCCGTAGGGACCGTGCTCGAGCCCGAAAGCGGCGTAGTCGTTGAACCATTCACCGTCGGCGTAGTAGCGGAACTGGTAGGTGCCCGGAGCGAGTTGGAGACGTGATTGCCAACGACCGTCAGGCAGGCGGGTCATGAAGAACGTCGTCTGCCAGTTGTTGAAATCGCCGGCGATCGCGACCTGCGACGCGTTGGGTCTGTAGAATGTGAACTCCACTCCGCCATCGGGGATCTGGGTGACCATAAAACAACTCCTGGCTCCCAACCGGACCGCCCCTGCATTCATCTTGCTTGCCCTTTCCCGCTGAGCTTTATCGTCTACGGATTTGCGTGGGGTGCACTCCTGTTTTGAATTCGGACAAGAATGTCATAAACACCCTAGAGGCCTGGAAATCGGGCTTTTCAGTCCGGATATTGCGGATGAGATCGGTTCCCAGTATAGATGCGGCGATGCGCACTTGGATGACTCTCTTGCCGATTAGTGCTCGTTCCCTATGTTACGTCTCCGGGACGGGTCGATGGCGGCGGCGAGTATCCGTCACCCTGGGGATCGGGCTTTCCTGGGCATGGATCGGGGGCCTCTCGGGCTGCTCCCAGGCGGTGAGGGTCTGGCCGATGGGCGGGCGGCTTGACCTTTGGGTCGTTCCCGAGTGCACGACCGTCTTTCCCGACTCGCCGATTGAGCCTGAAAACGAGGTTTTCAGTGCTGGCGAGGGGCATATCCGTCTGGCGGGGGCGGTCAACGAGGTGGTCGCGTTTCAGGTGGCGTTTCGCAGCGACCGGGCTGAAGCGATCACCGGCCTGTCGCTGGAGGATCTGCGGGCGGGGGACCGGGTCGTTGCGGGGGATCAGGCGGCCTTCTTCCGGGAGGTCCGGCTTGCGGTCGACGACTACCCGGCGTGGTTCCTGCGGCTGACGCCGTTTCTGAAGGAGACCCGTTTATACCCGGATGTGCTGGTGCCGCTGGAGGCCCCTCGCGGAGCCCTGCCGATCGAGCTTGAGCCGGGCGAAGCGGAGGCCGTCTGGTGCGAGATTCGCATTCCGTTTCCCGCCGGACAACCCCCGCTTGCAGGAAGTGCGTGAGCGCGCTGCGAAGGAACTCCCCTGGCGCGGTCCAATCAACGAGTTTTCCGTCGCCGCGATCGCGCTCGGAGAAGTGACGTGCCGCATGGCTGAAGGCGATCTCGCGGGCACGCGGATTGTCGTCGAAATGGTGTTGCCGTTCCTTGGTGAGTCCCTATACCTCGAAGACACCGAACGCCACGCCCGTCTCCTGTCTTGGCTCGCACGCGTCTATAACGAACAGGGCCACCCCCAGAAG
>JAPKGY010000431.1 GCA_026647385.1 Phycisphaerae bacterium
TTCGGGGCGACGGGCGGGGTGATGGAGGCCGCCATTCGAACGGCATATCACCTGATCACGGGCCGGGAACTGGAAGACCTGAGAGTTCAGGCGGTTCGAGGCATGAAGGGCGTCAAGGAGGCTCGGCTGCGGATCGACGGGCTGGAGGTGGGCGTGGCCGTCGCCAGCGGGCTGGGAAACGCCGCGACCCTGCTGGACCAGATCCGCAATGGGCGCGATGACCTGCATTTCATCGAGGTGATGACCTGCCCCGGCGGTTGCGTGGGCGGCGGGGGCCAGCCGCTGGGTACGGACATGGAGGCGGTGCGGGCGCGGATGCAGGCCCTGTACAACATCGACCGGACCGAGCCGGTCCGCACCAGTCACGCGAATGAATCCGTGCGGCATCTGTACGAGGATTTCCTGGGTGAGCCGTTGAGCGAGCGGAGCCACCATCTGCTGCACACGCATTACGCTCGGCGCGAGGTGGTCGCGTAGGAGCCGGGATCGTGAATCGGGTCGCGGAAATACCGTTGGTCACCACGATCAAGGAGCGGTGTCGCGTATGCTACACCTGTGTGCGGGAATGCCCGGCCAAGGCCATCCGCATTTCGGACGGTCAGGCCGAGGTGTTGTCCGGTCGATGCGTCGGCTGCGGCAACTGCGTGCGGGTGTGCAGCCAGCACGCCAAGCAGGTGTTGAGCAGCATCGAACGGGTCCAGGCGCTGTTGGCCGGCCCCGACCGCGTGGCGGCCTGTCTGGCCCCGAGCTTCCCCGCCGAGTTCGATGACGTGGAATACCACCGTCTTGTGGGCATGATCCGGGCCCTGGGTTTCAGGCTGGTGACGGAAGTGGCCTTTGGCGCCGATCTGGTGGCCGAGCGGTACCGCGAGCTGCTCGCGGAAACCAACGGACACCGTTACATCGAGACCTGTTGTCCGGCCATCGTTTCCTTCGTGGAGCGCTATCATCCGAACCTGGTGGGCGCCCTGGCTCCCATTGTTTCACCGATGGTGGCCCAGGCCCGGGCCTTGCGGGAGCTGTACGGCGGCGACCTGAAGGTGGTGTTCATCGGTCCCTGCATCGCCAAGAAGGGCGAGGCCGATTCCGTGGTGTTCCGGAGCGACGTTGATGCCGTACTCACATTCGTCGAGTTGCGGCAGATGTTCGTGGCGGCGGGGATCACGCCGATCTCGGTCCAGGGATGCGATCTTGATCCCCCGCACGGGGCGGCCGGTGCGCTGTTTCCGATCAGCCGGGGCATGCTCCAGGCGGCCGCCATCGCCGAGGACCTGGCCACGGGCGACGTCGTCAGCGCCAGCGGGCGAAGCAGTTTCGTCGAGGCGATCAAGGAGTTCGAGGCCGGCGACCTCGACGCGAAGCTGCTGGAAGTGCTTTGCTGCGACGGGTGCATCATGGGCGCGGGCATGCGGTCCCAGGCCCCGCTGTTCAATCGGCGTTCGTGCGTGAGCCATTTCGTGCGCCGGCGGCTGGCCGGGCTGGACGTGGATCGGTTCAGAAGGGACGTGGAGCGGTTTTCAAAGCTCGACTTGAGTCGGTCCTTCGCATCGAACGATCAGCGGGTGGCTGCACCGTCAGAGGAGGAACTCCTGCAGATCCTGAGTCGGCTCGGGAAGCTCGAGCCGGAGGACGAGTTGAATTGCGGTGCATGCGGCTACGAGACCTGCCGGGAGCACGCGGTCGCGATCTACAAGGGGCTGGCTGAACAGGAGATGTGTCTGCCGCACACGATCGACCGGCTGCGGCGAACGGTCGACCAGTTGGCTCGCTCGCATGCCGACCTGGCCAGTACATAGGAGGCGCTGAGTCAGTCGGAGAAGCTGGCGAGCATGGGACAACTGGCGGCCGGCATCGCCCACGAGGTGAACAACCCGCTGGGCGTGGTGATCATGTTCGCGCACCTGTTGCTGGAGGACCTTCCCGCGGACGACAAACGTCGCGAGGATCTTCAGACGATCGTGGAGAACGCCGACCGGTGCAAGAAGATCGTTTCGGGATTGCTCCACTTTGCCCGGCAGAACAAGGTTACGCCCGCTCTTACGGACGTGTGCGAACTGGTCGACGAGGTGGCCCGGCTGACGATTGTCCCGGCGAACGTGACGCTCGAAGTCGAGCACGGCGCGCCGGAGCAGGCCGCCGAGGTCGACCGCGACCAGATCGCTCAGGTGCTGACCAATCTGATCAGTAACGCCCTGGCCGCGATGCCGGACGGGGGCCGTTTGACCCTGCGGACCGACGGGGACGCCGACAGTGTTCGCATCGCGGTCGCCGATACCGGCGTGGGGATTCCGGAGGAGAACCGGGCGAGCATCTTCACGCCGTTTTTTACTACCAAGCCGGTCGGTAAAGGCACCGGACTGGGACTGGCGGTGACCTACGGCATCGTGAAAATGCACCGCGGGCAGATCGAGGTTGCGTCGAACGCCAACCCCGCGAAAAGGCCGACGGGTACGACTTTCACCGTGAATCTGCCTCGCAAGAGCCAGAAGGGATAAACCGGGTTTTCAGTGAGCGACGGGATACACTCATGGGCAGAAAGATCTTGGTTGTGGACGACGACGTGGATTACGTGGCCCAGCTTGCCGCCAAACTCGAGGCGAAGGGCTACGAGGTGCTGACCGCCGACGGCGTACCGGCCGCCAGGGAGATCCTGGCCGGGCAACGGCCCGAAGTGGCCGTCGTCGATTTGATGATGGCGAACGAGGACGACGGCTTTCGGCTCTGCCACCACATCAAGAAGGTGGATGCGACGATTCCGGTGATTCTGGTGACGGCGGTGGCCGGCGAAACCGGACTCGACTTCGACGCTTCGACGAAGGAGGAACGCTCCTGGATCAAGGCGGACGTCGTGCTGGATAAGCCGATCCGCTTCGAGCAGCTCGAACGGGAGATTCATCGGTTGGTCCACGATTGAGCAAGGGGCGGACGACGATGCACAGACTCAAGGTTCTGGTGACCGACGACGAGCGGGAGATGCGGCGGGCCGTGGAACGAGCCCTGACGCCTTACACCCTGCGTTTGCCCGATGTGGAGCAGGAGATCGGCTTCGAGGTCGTTCAAGCCACGAGCGGCGAGGAGGCCCTCGAGAAGATCGCGGCTGACGTTCCCGACATTCTCCTGCTCGATCACAAAATGGGCGGCATGAGCGGCCTGGACGTCCTTGACGAACTGGCCGGTCAGGACCGGGACATGATCACCGTCATGATCACCGCCTATGCGTCCCTCGAAACGGCGGTCATCGCCACCAAGCGGGGGGCTTTCGACTTTATCGCCAAGCCGTTCACCCCGCTCGAACTCAAGGAAACGGTCCGCAAGGCAACGAGCCACCTGATTTCGCAGCGCGAGGCCCGCCGGCTCACCCAGGAGAAGAGGCAGGTCCGGTTCCAGTTCATCTCCGTGCTGGCCCACGAACTCAAGGCGCCCCTCGGGGCGATCGAGGGTTACCTGAGCATCCTGAGTGATCGATCGATGCGCCAGGACCCGGAGAAGGTCGATCAGATGGTTCAGCGCAGCCTGATCCGGTGCGAGGGCATGCGCAAGCTGATCTACGATCTGCTGGACCTCACGCGGATCGAGTCCGGGCTGAAGAAACGGGACCTCGTCCAGGCTGACGTTGTCGAAGTCGCGCAGGCGGCGATCGAAACCCACCGGGCCGCGGCCGCGGATCGCGGGATCACCATTGAACTGCACGGCGACGGCGGGGCGAACATGACCGCCGACCGGAGCGAGCTCGAGATCATTCTCAATAATCTGATTTCAAACGCGATCAAGTACAACCGCGAACGAGGACGCGTGGACGTTACGGTGACCACCGAGGACGAGCAGGTCCTCATCCGCGTGTCGGACACGGGGATCGGGATGACCCCGGAGGAATGTGCGAGGCTGTTTCAGGACTTCGTGCGAATCAAGAACAACAAGACCAAGAACATCCTGGGGAGCGGACTGGGTTTGTCGACGGTCAGGAAGCTGGCGAACCTCTACGGCGGCGATGCCACCGCGGCGAGCCGGCCCGACGAGGGCAATAAACTTCAGTTTATTGATTCTTGGGCATTGAATTTTGCGTGAAGCTCCTTATACTTTTTCAGTA
>JAPKGY010000432.1 GCA_026647385.1 Phycisphaerae bacterium
TGTTTGTCTATTTACCAGTGTCAGCTCAGGATGGGGATGAAGCGTACTACATCGTGCAAGAAGGTTTGTTTGCACGCGGGTCGTTGAGTCTCCGGCACCGGCTGGTTGGTGCAGCGGCGGTGTGTCTGGCTGCGGCCGTCATCGCTTCGCCGTACATGGCGGTTACGGGCAAGCTTGTGCCCAAAAAATCGTTGATGCGGATGTTCTGGGGCCCGCCGAGTGAGACGGCCTCAGAACGTGTTCCGTCGATCGAGCGAACGGGTACCGATTCAACGAGCGATGAAGCCCGCGGCTCGTTGGTGTTGCCCGGTGCGTGTGCAAGAAAAGCCGTCGAGATCGTTTCGATGGGTGCCTGCCAAGGCGATGCGGTGACCGCCCGGATGGATGTGGGACGATTACCTTGCAGCCAGCGAAACAGACTCCTGGCCGACGGATCGGTTGACCGGCTCATCTTGTTCGGCAAGGCGCTGGCCAAGATCGCGGAGAACTGGGTCCGGTCGCTGCGTGTGACGCTTTTGTTGCCGGCGTTGTTGTGGCTCGTGGTGCGGCGAAGAAAGGTCTGCGAACCGACCGGCGCACGACTGACTTCGATTGCGATCGTCCTGCACCTGGCGATCGTGACCTTCCTGATCGTCAACTTTGACTACGCCAAGCTGTTCAGTCTGCGGCATGTGCTGATCCTGGCCGGCCTGACCCTGCCGTTTTCAGCCGCCGGCGTGGCGGTCGTGCTTGAGGCGATATCGGCCGGGAGGCAGCGGCTGGTGATGGCGCTGCTGGCGGCGGGCTTGATCGGTCCGACCGTGCCCTGGATGGTCGAGACCCGCCACGCCGACGCCCTGCACATCCGCCGGGCGGGCGAATGGATCCGCGCGCAAGACGGCCATAGCCCCCGCGTCATGACCACCCGGCACCGGGCAGCCTATTACGCCAACGGCGTTCACGTCTGGTGCCCCCCGGATCTCGACGCCGGGTGGGTCCTGTCCGAGGCCCGGGCGCAAAGGCCCGGCTGGTTGGTCTTCGAGGAAAGGGGCAACTCGCAGGAGTTGGATGCGTTTTTCGACGGCCTGCAAAAGTCGCTCGCGCCCGGCGAGCACATCGAGCGCGTCCACACGATCTCCGGCGACGCCCCCGGACCGCGGCGGGCGGCCATTTTCCGGTATTCACCCCCGTCTTGACGCGCGAGCCCCGTTGCGGGCACACTGCGGACTCGTTTTACCCGGGCCCAGGCGGGCCGAAGGAAATCTTGGGGAGACCGTGGTTATGTCGAAGAAGATTCTGGCCTTCATGGCCCATCCGGATGACGTCGAATTCAAATGCGCGGGCACCCTGGCACGGCTCCAGAAGGAAGCGGGCTGCTCGATCGCGATCGCGACAGCCACCAGCGGGGATTGCGGTTCGGTCGAGCATGACCTGCACGAGATCGCCCGGATCCGGCACGCCGAAGCGGTGGCGGCCGCCAAAGTGCTCGACGCGGAGTATTACTGTGCCGGCTGCAACGACCTCCTGATCACTTACAACGAGGAGAACCTGCGCCGTTTCGTCGAGGTGGTCCGCAAAGCCAAGCCGGACCTGGCTGAGCCCGCCGAGGACACGCTCGACATTCGACGCGTGGATTGGCTTGATCACACTTTCGCCGGGGACCGCGACTATACGATGAACCGGATCCGCGATCGAAGACGATGGTTCCGCGACGTGGCGCCGGACGCGGCGTTGTTCGTTCAATCCTCGAATACCCCGCTGCGCGCATCCGTTCTCGGAGCGGCGCTGGCGGGCGTACCGATCGTGACCACGCATCGGACCATGCCCTGGCCCGTGGAGGACCCCCCCTCGGGGAGACACGTGTTCGGCCTGTTGCCCGGCCTGCACCTGCACCGCCGGAAGGTGGTCTTCAAGACCTGGCTGACGGGTCGTCTGGCCCGGGCCATTGTCTACAACAGCCGGCAGGTTCGAGCGGACTATGAACACCTGTACGGCTATCCCTCCGGGCAGGGCATCGTGATTCCCAACGCGGTCGAGATCCCGGCTGACACCAGCGCGGAGCGCGACCCCGCTTGCCCGTTCACCATCGGGTACGTCGGACGACTGGGACGGGAGAAACGCGTCGACGTGCTCCTGGAGGCTGTCGCACGAATGCATGCCGATCAAAAGGCACGGCTTCTCGTTTACGGCGAAGGCCCTGAGAAGCCGAACCTGCTGCAACTGACCGACCGCCTGGGCTTATCCCACCGCGTCACCTGGGGCGGCCCGACGCAGAACCCGGCTTGGGTCTACGACCGGTGCGACGTGGTCGTCCTGTGTTCCAGACGCGAATCGTCCAGCAACATGATTCTGGAGGCGATGGCGGCCGGCAGGCCGGTCGTGGTGTCTTCCGTCGGGGGCCTGCCCGAACTGGTCGACCAAGGCCGGGCGGGGATCTGTGTACCGCCCCTCGACGCCGGTGCGCTGGCGGCCGCTCTCGATTATCTAGCGATCCACGACGATTTCCGGCGCGCCGTCGGCCGGAGAGGCTGCGAGCGCGTCCGACGATTACACGACCCCCGCATCGTCGCCAACACCTGGCGAAACCTCCTGCAAACGGTGGCTGGCATGAAGCGGGTCCACCGCAACCGAACCCCGGAAGCGGCTGAAACGCAACCGCTCGCGCTCGTCCGATAACTGCGGCGATGCCCTGCGGTCTTTATAGTTATGCACGATTCTGGGGCGTCGATCGACACAAAAGGCCGCGCGGGTCGCCACGACGAGTCGCTGCGGCGACCTGAAGCCTGCGGCGTTTTGTCACACGATCGCTCAGGGTCACAGGGCAAAATGGGGACAGGCGCCGCCTCGAAACGATACGCAGGAGGGGGCAGGGATTGCCTGAAAACAAAGAACTTCCCGTGGCCGGAGGTGCCACACGGGCGGAGCCAGCCCCTGTTTTGCCCGTCAACGCGTGCTCCGCGCGAGCGGCCGGCGAGTTACACCAAATCTACCGAGGAACCAGGACCGGTAACCTCAGATTGGCCTTCCAACGACCGATATTCAACACGGAATCCCAGGTCCGCTCAAGCCGGCTGGTAAGCACCCTGGCCGCTCGATGGCGGATCATCGAGGAATGACGGTGGCGAAACCTGGCCTGCTCATGGTGATCGATCCTCGCCCGCGGCGGGCAGCCGCGGGACTGGCGGCCATGCTCGGCGGCTCCGAGGCATCGAGGCCTCGACGGGTGGGGTCTTTCCACGGCGAGGATTGGGCGGCCGCGGTGGTTCCCCCACCCGGCGAGGTGCCCGAAAGCACTGCGGGCATGGTCGAGATCGAGGGGGATCGACTCATCTGGACAGGGGACCCGATCGCACCCGCGCACTGGGCTCAAGGAGAAAACCAGACCGCGTGCCTGCTGCTCGCGCGTTTGCGAAAGCACGGCATTGATGCTCTGGCTGAGATGGACGGCGCGTTCTGTGGTGCCTGGTTCAGCGCCACTCAAAACCAGTGGACGGTTTTCAACGATCGACTGGGTTTGTTGCCGGTTTTCTGGGCCTGCAAGGGCGAAAGGATCGTCGTCGCTCCCTACGCTCATCTGGCCTGGCAGACGTCCGGGTTACCCCTGGAGTGGGATTCGGACGCGGTTGTCGACGTTTTGAGAACGGCGAACAGTATCGGGGACCGGACCCTGATTCGCGGCGTACATTGGCTGCAGCCGGCCAGCGCGCTGGGATTGCCCCGGCCGGGCGAATCCGCCTCCGAGTTGCACGGCACCACATACTGGGAATACGGCTGTGCCAAACCCTGCGGTTTGAGTTACGACGAGGCGCTGTCCGAGGGTGACACGATTCTGAGCCGTACGGTGGAGCGGTTCACGTCGGGCGACGGGCCGTTGCGGATGGGCATCAGCGGCGGGATGGACTCGCGTCTGATCCTGGCTTTTGCCTGCCAAGGGGGGGCGACTCTGAGTTGTTACACCATCGGATGGCCTTTCACCGAAGACGCCCGCTTTGGGCGACAGCTTGCCCGCCGGGCGGGAGCAGACCACGCGCTTTTCGTACCGAACGATCGGTTGCTCCTGGACCGGCTGACCAGTGGTTGGCGCTGCTGGCAGCCCGGTGCA
>JAPKGY010000433.1 GCA_026647385.1 Phycisphaerae bacterium
GAAAAACGCCAACCATCACGCCCGAATCAGCGTCAAGCTGGTGGCGGAGGTCGGGGTGGGGACCGTGGCGGCCGGCGTTGCGAAAGGCAAGGCCGACGTGGTGCTCATCAGCGGCCACGACGGCGGAACCGGCGCGTCGCCGCTGACCTAGATCAAGCATGCCGGTCTGCCCTGGGAACTCGGACTGGCCGAGACCCACCAGGTTCTTCTGGCGAACGATCTTCGCAGCCGCATCCGCGTCGAGGTCGACGGGCAGCTCAAGACCGGACGCGACGTCGCCATCGCCTGCCTGCTCGGCGCCGAGGAGTTCGGGTTCGCGACCGCGCCGCTCATCGCGTCGGGCTGCATCATGATGCGCAAGTGTCACCTGAACACCTGCCCGGTCGGCGTGGCCACCCAGGACCCCGAGCTGCGCAAGAAATTCGCGGGCAAGCCCGAGCACGTGATCCGTTTCATGTTCTTCGTGGCGGAGGAACTTCGCGAGGTCATGGCGTCGCTCGGTTTCCGCACGATCAACGAGATGGTCGGGCGGTCCGACGTGCTCGAGGCCCGCAAGGCGGTCGATCACTGGAAAGCCCGCGGCCTGGATCTGAGCCGCATCCTGCACCGGCCGAAGGTTCCCGAGAGTTTCGGCACGTATTGCACGCGGCGGCAGGACCACGGGATCGACCAGTCGTTCGACCTGTGCACGCTGGTCAACCTGGCGGCGCCGGCCATCGAACGCGGCGAGACGGTCCGCGTCGAGGTCCCGATCCGCAACACCTACCGCACGTTCGGCACGATCACCGGCAGCGAGATCACGCGGCATTGGGGCGGGGAGGGGCTGGCCGAGGATACGGTTTACATCAAGTGCAACGGCTCGGCGGGCCAGAGCTTCGCGGCTTTCACGCCGCGGGGCATGACCTTTGAGGTCGAGGGCGACGGAAACGACTACTTCGGCAAGGGGCTTTCCGGTGCGAAGCTCATCCTCTATCCGCCCAGGACCGCGACCTTCGTGCCCGAGGAGAACATCGTGGTCGGCAACGTCGCCCTCTACGGCGCGACCGACGGTCAATGCTACGTTCGCGGCATCGCCGGCGAGCGGTTCGCGGTCCGCAACAGCGGCGCGCGGGCCGTCGTCGAGGGCATCGGCGATCACGGATGTGAGTACATGACCGGCGGGTGCGTGGTGGTCCTGGGCCACACCGGGCGAAACTTCGCGGCCGGCATGAGCGGGGGGGTCGCCTATGTGTTCGATGAGGCGGGCGACTTCGCGGAGAACCGCTGCAATCTGGAGATGGTCGAGGTCGAGTCCGTCGATCAGGCGGAGGACGTCGCCGAGTTGAGGGAACTGATCGCGCGGCACGTTCGCTATACGGGCAGTGGCGTGGGGCGGCGCATCCTCGACGGGTGGGAGGCCTGTCTGCCGCGGTTCGTCAAGGTCATGCCGATCGATTACAAACGCGTGCTTCAGGAGCGGGCCAAGCTTGGCCGTCGCTACCAGGTGCAGCCGCTGGTGGGCGCACTCGCCGAGGTGGACAATGGGTAAGCCGACGGGATTCAAGGAACACGTCCGGCAGGTGCCGAAGGAACGTCCGCCCGCCGAGCGCGTCGAGGACTACCGGGAGTTCCTCATCCAACTGCCGGTGGTTCAGTTGAGGGAGCAGGGGGCTCGCTGCATGGACTGCGGGCTTCCGTTCTGTCACACCGGCTGCCCGCTGGGCAACATCATTCCGGACTTCAACGATCTCGTGTACCGCGACGATTGGCAGCGGGCGATCCACGTCCTGCACTCGACGAACAACTTCCCGGAGATCACCGGGCGGGTCTGCCCGGCGCCCTGCGAGGACGCCTGCGTGCTCGGCATCATTGACCCGCCGGTGACGATCAAGAACATCGAGCTGGCCATCATCGAGCGGGCCTTCGAGCAAGGTTGGGTCAAGCCCGAGCCGCCGGGGCATCGGACCGGCAGGAAGGTGGCCGTCGTCGGGTCCGGGCCCGCCGGTCTGGCGGTCGCCCAGCAGCTCAACCGCGCGGGGCATACGGTTACGGTTTTCGAGCGGGCGGACCGCATCGGCGGTTTGCTTCGCTACGGCATCCCGGACTTCAAGCTTGAAAAGCCTATTCTCGACCGGCGCCTGGCCATCCTGGAGGCCGAGGGCATCGTCTTTAAAACCGGTGTGAACGTCGGGCGGGACATTGTCGGCGAGGAGCTCCGCCGCCTGTTTGACGCGGTCGTGCTCTGCGGAGGATCGACCCGGCCTCGCGATCTGCCGGTCCCCGGGAGGGACCTCGACGGCATCCACTTTGCGATGGAGTTCCTGCCGCAGCAGAACAAGCGGGTCAGTGGCGACTCCGCCGCGTGGACCGATCGCGGATGGTGGTTCAGCGGACGCCGGCGCGACATCCTTGCGACGGGCAAGCACGTCATCATCATCGGTGGCGGCGATACCGGGTCTGACTGCGTGGGGACGTCGAACCGGCACAAGGCCAGGTCCATCACCCAGTTCGAGCTTCTGCCCAAGCCGCCCGAGGATCGGCCAAGCCATCAGCCCTGGCCCTACTATCCGATGAAGCTGCGGACCAGCAGTTCGCACCAGGAAGGCTGCGAACGATTCTGGTCGATCGCGACGAAGCGGTTTCTCGGAACCGAAGGTCGGGTGACCGGGCTCGAGACGGTCGAGGTCGAATGGGTGACCAACGGGTCCGGCCCGAAGATGCGCGAAGTGCCGGGTACCGAGAAGACCTGGCCCGCGGATCTCGTGCTGCTGGCGATGGGTTTCGTCGGGCCGGAGACGGACGGCATTGTCGCCCAACTCGGTTGCCGGCTCGACGAGCGCGGGAACATCCAGGCAGACGGGAACTACATGACCAGCGTACCGGGCGTTTTCGCGTGCGGGGACGCCCGCCGGGGGCAGTCGCTGGTCGTCTGGGCGATCTCCGAGGGCCGAGAAGCCGCCCGGGGGGTCGATATCCACCTCATGGGCCATACCGAGCTGCCTACCAAGGGCCAAGGTGATTTGCCGCGCGTATGATCCCCTGGTGGCCCAACCCCGGCGGGACCGAGGCCATCTTCCGAATCCGGGCCCTTTCAGGGTGTGGCGAAAGGTTCCGGGAGCACTCCATAAGGTGTTTTCCTGGGCAGGAGCAACCGGCTACCGGAGTTCCAGGCGTTCAGACGAGATGCACTCGCATGGCGAGCGGGCGGCACGACCGTGCAAGCCTGCCCGCGCCGGCTGAAGCCGGGCTGCGAGCCGAATAGGGTCAGTCGGGACGATCCAGGGGGGGGCGGTCCTTGCTGGATCGTCCGATCCGCCCTGGGGCTGGAAATGCGCCTGGAACAGCCCTCGGTGGGTATAACACGACGGTGGTTCGCGGTAGAATACACCCATCGGGTTCGCCGGGCGGCCCGTCGCGTCACAAAAGGAGGATTGCGATGAACTTCAGAAGGCTGTATCGGTTCGCCCTGATGGCCGCAAGCGGTGGGTTCCTCTTGCAGGCGACCAGTTGCAAGACGCAGGCGATGGACACGCTCTTCTCGACGGTGGTGCCGGCCTTGACCTCGGCGCTGACCGATGCGATCACCGCGGCGATTACGAACGGGCTCGCCACCTGACGCCCCGCCCGGCTTGATTGGCTCATTTCGCAACCGCCCGACCACGCCAGCGGAGGGAGTACGCGCGTGTGCGGTTCGGTTGTTTACTCCGCCTCGGTTGTCAGCACCTTGCCTTTGGCGCGGTCGATGATTCGGCGAGTGAGGTCCGACATTTCCCGGAGATCCCGGGGATTCCGGGTGATGATCGTGGGAAGCGCGCCCATCCGCTCGTACATGGCGATGCCCATTTCGTAGTCCGCTTCGCCTGGCGTTAAATAGAAGTATCCAATGAGCTTCATGTGATCGCCCCAGAGGAACTGGCAGATTCCGTGCTGGAGATCCAGTCGGGCCTGGTCGAGCTTGCCCCGTCCGCCGTAGAAGTGGCCCTGGGCGAAGCACTGCTGCTGAAACGAGATTTCGGTGCAGCTCTCGCCGGCGAGAACCAGGCGGGGCTCGGCGGCCAACAGGTTGGCTTCGAG
>JAPKGY010000434.1 GCA_026647385.1 Phycisphaerae bacterium
GTGGCGGTGGCATGCACTTTCCACGCGGCTTTTTCATGATCAGCCCGGCTCAACACTTGAAACGAAGCCAATCCCGGCATGGTGGGAGAGAGAATGGCCTGCAAACGCAGCGGCGGCTCGTTGGGTGCCAAAACGGCACTGGGCCGACCTTGTGGACGCTTGACAACGTACAAAGTGCTGGTCGGTCACTTGGTTTGCGAAGGAGGATCAGCGATGGCCAGATCGATCCTCATTGCGTGGAGCTACTTCGCGGCCGGCGTTTCGTTGGCCGTCGGCGCGTGGGCCGCGATCGCACCCTGCGGCTCCGTTTGGGCGGGTCTCGGGCTTGCCCTCACGGGCGTGGGCCTGGGGATCGGCATCACCCTGTACGTTCAGGAAGAGACCGCCCCTCGACGACACTTCCAAGCCGGGAGACAGCGGTCGGCGTCCGCGGTGGCCGGTCCCCCGTCGCAGGTCTCGACGCCCCCCGTGGCCACCCCCTCGGCTGCTCGCCGGTCGAAGACCTCACCTTCGAGGATGAAACCCGCTCCCACTCGCGTCGAGAGCGCGCGCCCGACGCCGGTGAGTGCGGCAGCGGTCTGAGCAGGAGGCAGCCATGGAAAAGAAGTGAAGGCCGGACCGCCCGGAGGAAAGCCGAAGCCCGGCAGGATGTGGCCTCCGAACAGGCGTTTCACGATCAGCCATATCATCCTGACGATACTCGTGCTCCGGCTGTGGCGGGACGCGAAACGCATGCTGTCGAACAACAGGGAGCAACTGAAAAAGTGGCTCGGGAACTGCTGGCACGGGAGACGCTGGGCGAGAGGGAAGTCCGAAGTCTGCCCGAGACGCCGTCTCATCTGGCCGAGCGCCCGAGCGCTGAAAACACTCGAGCGGCCGCGTGTTCCGGAACACCGCGGGATACGCGGCGAGCCGTCGACGTTAAACAGCGGTGCTGAGGCTCGCATACGGAAAGGAGGTTGGCGGTCATGCGTGGCTTCGGCAAAGCAGTCGTCCTGTTCTTGGTTGTGGCCCTGGTCGCCAGCGGGTTTGCCCTCTTCGGACCCGAACTGGCCGGCCGATTCGCTTACGCCGTCGAAAGTGCCAAAGCCACTGCGACGGGCGAGCGATTGAGGACCGCCGGGGACCTCGCAACAGCCTTTTCCGACGTCGCGGAAGCCATCCGGCCTTCCGTGGTGAGCATCAGCTCGATCAAGAAAATCAACGCCAGTCAGCGCTTTCAGCGGATGCCGGACGAACTGTTCAACTCGCCGTTCCGCGACTTCTTCGGAGACGACTTCTTCGACCGGTTCTTTCGTTTCCGGACCCCTCAACGCGGGTACGTCCAGAAAGGCCTCGGGACCGGCGTCATCGTTTCCGATGACGGGTACATCCTGACCAACAATCACGTCGTGAACGACGCGGACGAGGTGGCGGTGAAACTCTCCGACGATCGTGAATTCACGGCCCGGCTGGTGGGCACCGATCCGAAAAGCGATCTCGCCGTCATCAAGATCGACGCCCGCGATCTGCACGCGGCGAAGCTGGGGGACTCCGATTCACTGAAGATCGGAGAGTGGGTGGTGGCGGCCGGCAACCCGTTCGGGTTGGCCCACACCATTACCACCGGCATCGTCAGCGCCAAGGGGCGGGCCAACGTGGGCGTGGCCGACTACGAGGACTTCATTCAGACCGATGCCGCCATCAACCCGGGCAACAGCGGCGGACCGCTGGTCAATCTGCGCGGCGAGGTCGTCGGCATCAACACCGCCATCTTCAGCAGAAGCGGCGGCTATATGGGCATCGGCTTCGCCATTCCCATCAACATGGCCAAGTCGATCATGAACAGTCTCATCAAGACCGGCCAGGTCGTTCGAGGATGGCTGGGCGTGGCGATCCAGGATCTGGACCGCGGTCTGGCGGAGTCTTTCGGCTACGACACCACCCAAGGCGTGCTGATCGGTGACGTCACCAAAGGCGGACCCGCCGAAAAAGCCGGCCTGAAGCAAGGTGATATCATCCTGCGGTTCAACGGAAAGAATGTCCCGGACTCGCACAATCTGCGATCGGCCGTCGCTGCGACCGAACCGGGCAGCAAGGTGCCCGTCGAGGTCTTCCGATCCGGAAAACGCTGGACCGTGACCGTCGAGATCGGGGAACTCGAGACCGCGATGGCTTCCGCGAAAGGAACCGAGTCCTCTGTCGACCTCGGCATGACCGTAAAGAACCTGACGCCCGAGGCGGCCAGTGAACTGGGTTACGAACGAACCGACGGAGTGCTGGTTACCGAGGTGGACCCGCTCGGAGCGGCGGCCAAGGCCGGCATCTCCGTCAACGATCTTATCATCAGCGTGCAGGGCAAACCGGTCACCAACGTGACCGAGTTCCGGCGGGAGATGGCCGGGCACGACTTGAAGAAGGGAATCCGACTGGTGGTTCAAAGCGGCAGCATACAACGATTCGTGTTTCTGCGGTCGACCCAATGAGCCCGACTCAGGAGCCGGCTCCGGGCCTGTGACAGTACCGGCGGAGGGTGGTGGATCGCATGGCTCGCCCATGAAGTGCGTATCATGACGGAATCGCCGATACGGTCACGGACCCGCCGGCTCCGGTCACTCGAGACCGGCAAGCCGCCGGTGCCCTTGAGCGGAGAATTCAACGGCGAACACAGTCAGGTTCGGAGGTACAACCGTGGCGCGAAACTACTACCTCATTCTCGGAATCAGTTCCGAAGCCAGTCCGGAAGAGATCAAGCAGGCATATCGGCGAAAAGCAATGGAACTTCACCCGGATCACTACGGTGCGGACGCGGGGCCGTTCCTGGAAATACAGGAGGCGTACTCCGTCCTGGGCGACCCTCGGCGGCGGATCGCCTATGACCAGGAAACCGCACCGAGACGCCCCGCGATGCCTCACGGCGCAATCCTCTCCGCACCACCGCCGCGCCGGCCCCCGGTCCAGCCGATCGAGTTCGCCGGAACGCCCGTCGAACCCGGCGAGGTGTCCCTCACCCGATCGTTTGAGACGTTCTTTCCCTCCTTCGAGGAAATCTTCGATCGGCTGTGGAGCAACTTCACCGAAACGCCGAGACCCAAATCGGAAAAACCGGAAAGCCTTGCCCTCGACGTGCCGCTGTCCCGCGAGGAGGCGATGACGGGCGGGAGCGTCCGCGTCATGGTCCCGGCGGAGTTGCCGTGCTCCGTCTGCGCCGGCTACGGAGGAATCGGTCCGTATGAATGCTGGAGGTGCGGGGGCATGGGCCGAACGACCGCCGAGTATCCGGTGACCGTGCGCTATCCCGCGGGCACGGTCCACGGCCACACGGTGAGTGTCCCGTTAACGCATTTGGGCATCCGCAATCTGTATCTGACCGTGCGGTTTTACACGGTCTGATCCCGCTCCCCCCGCCCTGTCTCGGGATGCGGGAGGGTCGGGCGCGGGAGTGGGCGGCAGTTTGCCTTGCCGCCCGATCACGGATTGCAGCTCGGCGTCAGGCTCTGCGTCCACTGCACGTTGGCGCCGGTGAAGCAGCTTTCAAACGCGGCAAAGTCCACGCCGTCGATCGTGCTGTTGCCGTCGCGGTCCGTGCACTCGCAGCCGGCCGGTACACCCCCGCCCATGCCGGTATAACACACCTGGAACGCCCCGAAGTCGTTCTGGTCCACGTCCCCGTCCCAATCGGCGTCCGCGAACGGCTCCGGGCAGCACAACCGGTTTTCACACGTCGAGTTGATGCCCTGGAACACGCCGCCGAGCCCGGCCGGAGGCGCATCCTCGCACTCGGCTTCGGTCTTGTCGATCACGCAGTCCTGGGACGTGCAGCACGCGCCGAGCGCACATCGGGCCGTCGCACAGGTTGTGCCGTTTCCGTTGTACTCCGCGCCGGTCATCTGCGTGCAGGCGCTCTGCGCGATGTCTTCGACGCACGTGCCGTCGGCCAGACAGCAGGACCCCGTCGCCACGGACAGCAACTCGCCGCCGCTGATGGAGATCGTGTCGATGTTGGCGGGGATAAGTTTCTGAGAGCGTCAATATTGTAGTATTTTATGGAAGGGAGGTTCTTA
>JAPKGY010000435.1 GCA_026647385.1 Phycisphaerae bacterium
CGGCATTCTTTGCATAGCCATCGGCGCCGATGTTCTTTGCAAATCCCGGGGATATAGGGCCACCGCCAACCATGACCCTGGAAGGGTTGCTGGAGTCCGACGCACTCATCTGGAAGAGCACGCGGTGGTCGAACTCGCGCAGGCTGTTGCGGTCGAAGGTGCGTTCGACGGTGGCCGGCGTATCGCACCACGTGATTACGTGCAGGCCCAGCGGAGGTCCTTCCCGGAGCAGGTCGGCGAACTGACGATCGGGTGCGGGTTTCTCCCCGCCGCCCATCGAGAAGCCGAAGCCGTCTTCCTGCCGGCGGAGCAGGCGATACCGCTGCAGGCCGTAAATGAACAGGTAGAGGTTGCCGTGGGGGGCGACTTCGGCTGCCTGCCGCCGCCGCAGTTCCTCGGACAGCTCGCCGAGTACTTCGCCCGTGCGATGGTATTCGATGAATCGGACCTCGTGCGGGAGGGCCGCGCGGATCATTTTGAGTTGGCCCGCGAGCGACGAGTCGGCCGGTGTGCCGTCCAGCATGATGAACGTCGCGGCCTCCGGCCGATGCTGGGCCGCCAGCGAGATCATCGCGCCGGCCAGGATGCTCAGGGCGGCCTCGTCGTTCTGGCCGACCACCAGAATGTTCGCGCCGCTTTGCCGTGGGAGGGTAATGCCGGTGGGGGCCTTGATCGCGACCGGGTCGCCGATCCATGCGCGCGGCGAAGTGGTCGGCTCGGGCCAGGTCGGATTCTCCAGCAAGGCTGACAACAGCGGGTTCTTGCTGATGTCCGCGGGCACGTTGCCCTCGAAGACCACCGGCGGCGGGCGATGGGCGCCGACCTGATCGGCCTTGGCCTGCACGCGGGCGAGCAGCGTGTCCCGCTGATCGTCGGGCAGCCAGGCGACCTGGAAGGGGCTGTTGGATTCGACGAGTCCGCCGGCGTCGTTGTACACCGCCTCGCCGGGGCGGGAGAGCAGGCGTGCGGCTGAGTTGCCGTCGCCCAGGATGATCTGCGAGTCCGCCTCGCTGGTCTGCAAGGCGACGCGGACGGCCATCTGCCCGATGGTGCTCCGGGCCAGGCCGGAGGTCCCGCCGATGGTTTGCGAGCCGAGCAGAACGTGGATCCCGAACGCCCGGCCTTGGCGCACGAGTCGATCCAGCAGGAGGCCCGCATCCTGGGCGAGCTTGTCGTCCTCGGAGAAGAACTCCTGGAATTCATCGATGATCAACAGTGTTCGCGGCAAGGGCTGGTTCGAAGCCTCGCGGTAGGCAGCCAGATCCTGAACGCCAAGCTTGCGGAATGCCTCACCGCGCCGGGAGAGTTCGGCGTCGACCCGCTGCAGGACGCTGAGTCCGAATTCGCGGTCGCTCTCGACCGCGATCGCCCGCGCGTGCGGAAGCAGGTGCGTGGCGTAGGCCTTGAACTCGACGCCTTTCTTGAAGTCGACGAGATAGAATTCGACTTCGTCGGGGCCGTACCACAGGGCCAGGTTCGTGATCAGCACGTGCAGCAGCGTGGACTTGCCCGAGCCGGTCTTGCCCGCGATCAACCCATGTTGAGCGACGCCGCGTCCGAGCCGGAGCGTCTGCAAACGCGCGGCTCCCATCTTGCCGACCGGAACGGTCAGTTCGTTCCGGGTGCTGCCGGACCAGATGCGATCGGGCGGGGGGGCGATGGTTTCGAAGGGCACCTCCACCCGCCGCGCTTCCTTGGCGCATCGACCGACCCTGTGAAGAATGCGAGTCATGAAATCTTCCGCCGGCGGCGGATCGAGCGCCAGGGGAAACTGCTTGAAAACCGGGTCGTTCCATGCGAATCGACCGTCCTGCCGGACGAGGTTTACACTGCGGGCCTGGATTTCGTCGATGTGGCTGCCTGAAGGCAGGGATTGCCGGGTGTCGCGGACCACCAGCGTGTACACCCCGCAGCGGGCCCCGCTGCCGGCGATGCTGTTGAGGCGTTGGACGGCCACGTCGCTGAAGTTCGCGGGGAAGTCCGCGACGACCAGGAAACGGTAGGGCTCGGCCAACTCGCCCGCCTGCTCGTTGTAGTCGTCGATCGTGGCGAACTCGTTCCGCAGGTACTTCTGAATGACCGTTTCCATGTGCTCGGTCAGGTCGGCCAGCCGTTGCTCGATGTGGTCGCGCGCCGTCCAGATCCGCCCGCCGACGAGGGATTCGTCGTAGTCCGCCAGGTGCATGAAGCCGGCGAAGTTCTGCCCCAGCCCGATGGGGTCGATGATCGTGAACCGCACCCGCCCCGGCGGCAGACAGGTCATGAGCCGCATCATCACGGCCTGAAGCGTCCGGATGGCCTCCGGACGACCCGCCGCGTCGGAGTGGATCATCAGCGAGGCCTGGCGCGGAAACGCCAGCAGGGCGGGTAGGGAGAACATATCGGGCAGCGGGAGCGTCTTGGGCACCGTTTCGGTGACCTGTTTCACGTCGACGCGCAGCTCGCCAAAGCGGATCGTGGAGCTGAAGCGCCGCGGCGGTTCCCAGTCGCGCCACGCCTCGGCGTTCCAGTCGGGAAACAGCTCGCCGGCCTGGGTGTCGTTTCGATGGGGGTCGATGGGCGCCTGAATGCGCCTCAGACCCTCCGTCCACTGGCGTGACAGGGCGGCCGTCTCCTCTTCGTATCGGCGGCGAATCTCCCGGGTCTGCTGCTCGAAGCGATCGGCGGCTGCTTTGCGTTCGTTGTTGTAGCCCTGTTCCAGTTCGAGCTGGCGCCGCCGCCGCCATTCCTCGACCTCCGTGAGGCTCCGTTCGCGCTGGGCCTCGATCCGGGGCAGGAGGCGGGCGCGTTCCTCCTCGATCGCCTTGACTGACTCTTCCCGCGTCCGAGCCGCTCGCTCGAGGAGCGGGGCGTACTGCTGTTTCGCCTCATCGACTTCCCGGTCGCGACGGGCGATGGCCTCCGCGCGGCGCGCCTCTCGAAGTCTGATCGACGCGCGATAGTCGGAATCCGCCGCCCGGCGAGCCTCCTGGATCGCCCCGCGCAGGGCGGCCGCCCCCGCCCGTAACTGGGCGAGGGCTTTTCGCCGAAGCGCGATGCCGACGGCTGTCGCGACCAGGGCGGTCAGGCCGGCGGCGATCCCGATGGCTTGCCATTGCGGGACCCGCGTGGCCGCCGCCAACTGGGCGGCGGCGCCGGCCATCACGGAAGCGAACACAACTGTCATGAACGGCAGCACACCGGAAGTCAACCGCGGCAAGCGCAGATGGGCCAACGCATCCAGATTCGCCCGGGCCGACTCGAGCCGGGCCTCGAAGACGCTCGGGGATTCCGTCAAACCCTCCGCGACGGTTTCAGGACTTTCCGCGGGTTCCTCGTCCTCCTCGTCGTCCGGCCATTCCTGGCCGAACGCCGCCATCACCAGGGCCGCTTCGTCGTCGATGTCCGCAAGCGCCCTGCGGCGTGCGTTGTATTCCTCCTGGGCCTGTCGGGCGAAGGCTCGCAGTTGGTCCTGAGTGCTTTCGAGCACGGTTTCCGCCAGCCAGGCCGCCTGGCTCATATCCCTTTTCACTTCTCGATCGGTGGCGGCGCGCTCGATTTCGGCGAGGTGCCGAGCAGACCTGTTGGAGGCATCCAGCTTCGCGAGGTCGGATTCATATTGTGACTGGATCCGGGCGAGGAATTCGTCGTTCCTGGATTTGAACTCAGCGAGAAGCTCGTCGCGGCGGCGGTCGATCTCCTCGTACGCCTTGCGGGACTCAGCCTCGTTGGCCCGGGCGGCGAGGGCGAATCTACGCTCGATCTCGGCTTCCCTGGCGGTGCATTGCCTGGCCAGATCCATCAATTGATGCAGGGCAACGCGCTGCAGATCCTGGGCGGTACCGGCGGACTCGCCCAGCGGCGCAAATACGGGATCGAACTGGTCATTCGTGTCTGCGCGCATCGTTGCCTTCAGGTGCACTCGCGGCGGACGTTGTCCAGCACGAGGGCCATCTGGCCAAAGCAGGAGATTCTCCTGATCTGTGAACGCGCGACGGCAAATGGATTGGCTCATGACGCCCCGTTTGAGGTCCGGCGGAATATCATCAAGTCCATTGTA
>JAPKGY010000436.1 GCA_026647385.1 Phycisphaerae bacterium
CAGCCGGGTCGATAACCGGCTGCATCTGGTCGGCGCCGAGGAAGGTTGGCTTCAGGTCGGCCACTTCGCGGGACTTGGGCGAATCGGAGAGGTCCGCACGTTCGACACGGACGGCAACGGCTTCTTCGATCGCTGGGAACTCTACCTCGGAGACGACCCGTTGCCGGTCCGCGTCACCACGGTGCGCGACGAGCGGGTCACCCGTCTCGGCCTGTTCAACTGCGAGCGCACCCGCAAGCTCCACGCCGAGCAGGTGCTGCCTCAGGCGATGGCCGACAACGAGCGACTGATGGCCGCCATGGAGGGGATCCGCCCCTTCGCCATCGACGAGAAGCTGCAGCGCGCCATGCGCGAAGGGTCGCCCGACTTCCGCCGCTACGCACAGGACATCGCCCGCGAATTGCAGTATCAGGACTTGCGGAAGTACTTCCAGTCGCTCGCCCAAAACGTGCTCGATGGCTGCAAGATGAACGATCTGGCCGCGAAGCCACTCAGGCACCGCAAGTGGACGCCCAACTCCTACACCGCCTGGCGGGTGCTGCGCGTCCTGCAGCGGCTCGATGTCGCCGTGGGCCAGGGTGAGACGGACGAGGCGGTCGCGCTGCTGGAAGAACTTCGCCGTTCGATGACGCCGCTCGAAACGCCGATCGCGCCGGAAACGAAGAACTAAGAGGAGGAAGGTTCAAAGGCACAGAGGTACAGAGGCACAGAGGTGCAAAGGCACAAAGGCACAGAGAAACTATGAAAGCCGGGTCTCCCGGCTTTCATAGTTTCTCTGTGCCTTTTCGCCTTTTCTGTTCACGATCGCCCGATCGCCTCCTGTGCCCGCTCCGCCTGATCGCTGGTCGGAGCCAGCTCGCAGATGCGGTGCCACGTTGATCGGGCCCGGTCGATCATGCCCATGTTTTCGAGGGCGACCGCCAGATTCTCACGGAAGTCGATGTTGTCGGGTCGGCGCCTGACCGCCTGTTCGAAGTGCTCGACCGCCAGCTCGAACTGCTGCCGGTCGGCGAAGATCGTTCCCAGGCGATAGTAGAGGTCCACGTATTCCGGGTTGAGTTCGAGTGCCCGTTGCAGCGTGGTGATCGCCTCTTCGGTCCTGCCGGCTTCGTACAGCGCCAACCCGAGTTTGATGATCGCTTTCGTGTAGACCGGGTTGATCTCGACCGCCTGGCGGAACTCGGTGATGGCCTCTTCGAGCCGGCCGCGCTGCCGCAGCAGCAGGCCCAGGCGATAGTGTGCGTCCGGATGGTTGGCCCGACTGGCCACCACCTGTCGATGGCGGCGGATCTGGATCTCGATCAGGTCGTCGAGTTGGTCCGACGGCGGGCCGGCCAACTCGGGCGGCGCGAGGTCGAGGTGCTGCTGTGCCTCCTGCTGCGGGCCGCATTTCAGTTGCAGCCGAGCCATCTCCGCGTAGAGCAGCGTGCTGTTCGGCTCGATGCTGGCCGCCAGCTCGATGCTCGACAGGGCTTCTCGTTCCTGGCCCGCCTCGAACTGGGCGACGCCCAGTCCGACGTAGCCGGTCAGCAGCCGGTCGTTGATCTCCACGGCCCGCGAGAACCAGGAGGCTGCCTCCGCGTTTTGCCCGTGACGCAGGTGCTGCGTGCCGATCTTGACCAGGGCCTCGAGGTAGCCCGGATGCAGGTCGACGGCCTTGAGATACGCCTCCATCGCGCCCGTATCGTTGCCCGCGCGGGCGTACAGGTCGCCCAGCCGGAGGTAGTTATCCGCGAACTCCGGATGCCGTGCGATCTGCTCGTGCAACTGCTCGATCGCCTCGCGCAGCAGGCCTACTTTCTCGAAGGTCTCGACGAGATCGCTTCGCGCTTGCCAGTTGTCCGGCTCGATCGTCAGAGCGTTCTCGAACGAACGGATTGCCAGGTTGGCCTGGCCGTTCCGCAGGTGCAGGTTCGCGAGCGTCAGGTGCAGATCGACGTCGCCCGGTTCGTCGTTGAGCAGCTCCTCGTATTGATCGATCGCGCCGGGCAGATTTTCCTGGCACAGGTAGATGGCCGCCAGCCGTTCGCGCGCGTTTCGCAGGCCCGGACAGGTCCGCAAGGCGTGCAGATAGTGCGTGATCGCTTCTCCGAGATGGCCTTGCCGTTCGTGGCAATAGCCGAGCGAAAACTGGATAATCGCGTCCTGCGGATCGAGGTTGACCGCTTCGTTCAGCCGTTGCGTGGCTTCGGCGATCAGCCCGACCGACTCCAGGCAGCAAGCCAGGCACACCCGCGCGAGCACCGATTTCGAGTCGAGATCGGCCGCCCGGGCGAACGCTTCCCGCGCCTTGTCCACGCGGCCGGCCGCCAGACAGGCGAAGCCCAGCTCCAGGTGCGGATCGGCGCGGTTCGGCTCCCGGGTGGAGGCTTTTACCAGCAAAGGCATCTTGTCCGCGGTGACTTTCTTCAGCCGGTCCTGAAAGGCGTCGGAGAGCCGACTCAGCCAGCCTCGCCCAAGCGTTTCCAACAGATACGACATCCGTACTTCCCCTGCTCCCCTTCCTTACCGGGCCATCGCCGCGAGGTCCTCGCCGGCCGCCCGCCGCCCGTCGTCCAGTTGCCTTGCCCGCTCGAACGCTCGTCGCGCCCGGTCGGTCTGTCCGCCCGCTTCGTACAACCGGCCCAGCAGCAGATGCACGTCCGGGTAGTCGCCGCCCGCCTGCACCGCCTGTTCGAGCCGTTCCACGCCCATCGCCCATTGGTCGGTCTGCCCGTACAGCTCCGCCAGTTGGACCAGCGCCCGCACGTACTTCGGGTTGATCTCCACCGCCCGTTCCGTGTGTTCGATGGCTTCGAGCCGGCGCCCCATCCGGCGGTACACCGCCCCGCAGTGGCAGTGCAGGTCCGCGAATTCCGGATGGTTCTCCAAGGCCAGTTCCAGCGTGGCCGCCAGCGTCGAGAAGATCTCCTGGTCGACGTCGCTTTCCGGCAGCAGCAGGAACGCCTCCACGAAGTCCGGCTCCTCAGCCACGATCTGTTTCAGCCGGTCCATCGCGGCCGCGTCCAGCTCGGGCATCTCATCGGGTGCCTTGATCGTCAGCGGGTTTTCCGGGTCGACGGTCTTGTACGCCTGGGTCAGAACGCTGATCTGCTGCGCGACCCGGGCATTGAACGGGTTCAGTTCGTGGGCTTTCCGCAGGTAGGACGCAGCCCGATCGAATCGCTCGCTGACGGCGTAGATCTGGGCCAGCCGCTCGTACGCGCCGGCGTGCTGCTCGTCGAAGAGCAGGGCCTTTTCGAAGCAGCGTTCCGCCTCGAACAGGTCGTCTTCCGCCGCGAGCATGACGCCCAACTGGTAGTGGAGTTCCGCCTGATCGGTCTGCTGACACAGGCCTTCGCGGAGCGTCGTGACGGCGTCGAGTCGTCGGCCTTGCTGGTAGAGGGCCAGGGCCAGCTTGATCCGCAACTCGACGCTGGTCGGCTCCTCCCGGAGCAGGGCTTCGAGTTCGCGGGCCGCCAGGTCGAATCGCTGCGTGCCGACGTGGCAGGCGACCAGGAACCGCGCGAAGCCCCCACCGGATGAATTGAGCGAGGCCGCCGCCTGGAAGTGCCGAGCCGCCTCGGTGAAGCGCTGTTCCTCGAACCGCCGGACCCCCATCTGGTAGTGGGCTTGGCCGAGGTAGTACCGGCAGAGCAGTTGCCGCTGCCGATCGCTTGTGTCCGAGGCAAGGGGAGCGAGCAGCTCGATGGCTTGCTTGTAACGCCTCCCGCGGTAGGCAGCCATTCCGAGCCGGTAGTTCTCCTGCTTGTTCATGAGCTCCTCGCGAGTGTGGACGATGCGCCTCACCCGGCTGACGCCGGCTATCGGACCGGGCGGGCCAAGGCGAGTGGTCGGTGATCTTCGCCCTTGCCATGGGTTCTATCGGTTCTCTGCGCCGTATTGATGAGCAGGAGCGGGACACGATTCGCGAATAAACCGGCTCGAAAAGCCCGCGAACGGATTCGATTGGTTCGAGTTCAGCAGAGCGGTTCTTTCGTCGGTCGTCCGTCTCCCTCGGTCGGACCGGGGCATACGCCAGGACGATGC
>JAPKGY010000437.1 GCA_026647385.1 Phycisphaerae bacterium
CTGATTTACGATCCGGCCTCGCAATCGGCCGAACGACTTGAGGCCATCGTACAAGAGGCTTGCGACGCCCTAGAGCGCGAGTTTGACCACCAGACCTATGAAATTGCAGGCATGGACTGCCCCAGCGCATCGGCGGTCCTCAGGTCGAAAGGCCGGGCCGCGGCGACGCCGGACGGCGCTGTATCGGCGGGCCGGGAGCTCGCGGCCGGCCGGCTCGCCGGGGCCGCAGCCGCAGCCGAAACCACCAGAACAACCGCAGCGAACGTCCCTGTCATACCGAAGCCATGTCGTGCCATACCCCACATCCTTGCCCAAGAAGACCCCTGTATCGGCCAGGATCATATATCCCGGGTGTTACGGATCCATTGGGCGCCTGTTAGGATTGGGTGAGCCGGCCCGAGTGCGACGGGATCCGGTGCGGACCCGACGACCGGGCGCGTATCCCGGCCTGGAAGGCGAACCGGAACAGATCACGTCTTGAGTCTGCCGATCTGAACCAAAGGACCGATCGGCCCGGTCCCCATCTGACGAACGCCGGCGGCACTCATCCCGCTTCCGTCGCGGGGGATGGATCGCCACTCGCCGCCCGGCGTGTCCGACTGCAGGATGTGCAGATCGGGCATGTCCACCGATCCGACCGCGCTATTCAGGATCGCTCCGCTGCCCTGGCTCTGGCCGTCATTCTTCAGTGCGGCCCCAGCCGCACGCGACTCGGCGATCTGCTCGCGGAACGCCTTCCACCGGCGGGCGCCAAGGTTCTTGTATTCGCCCTTCTCCGCCAGCACGAAGTCGCTGTCCACCGCCATCACCTCGGTATAACGAATCGAGTAGTGCTTGTTGGCCGCCGCCGCCGCCGCGTCGCCGGGCGATACCCGTGCCAGGTACCCGTTCGACAGTTCGCGATCGCGGGCCAGCAGCGTCTCGCTGGCCTCATGCCACGCGGTCGCATCCATACGCTCCACCTCGTCCACCAGCCGCCCGTACGCGGCCGACAGCGGGAGTCCCGCCCGGGCGTTGACGTACCAGTGGAACGTCCGCTGCAACTGGCGGATGAACAGGTCCGTCCGACCGTCGAACTTCAGGCAGGACGCGCAAAAGTAGTTGTCCATCGCGTCCATCTTGCGGTAGTCGATCAGGTCGCCGATCTTGCAGATCGTGTAGCTCTTGGTCCCCGGAAACGGGAAGAAAATCGCCCAGCGCATCCGTCCCGGGCGGATGCGGGCCATCAGATCGACCGTTTCGAGCATCATCTCCCGGGTCTCATACGGCAGGCCGAACATCAGGAACGCCGACGTGTGCAGCCCGTACTGATGGCACAGGTCGAAGGCGTCGATGATCGCCTGGTTGGTCATGTGACGGTCGAGCACCTTGCGCCGGAGATTCTCGCTGCCGCTCTCCACGCCGAACTTGACGATCATGCACGGCGATTCCGACAACGCCGCCGCCACCTTCTCGCTGAAGCTCTGCACGTGTGCGTTCAGCACGTACGGCACGCCCAGGTCCGCGTCCGTGTACGCCTTCGCGAAGTCCGCGCAGTACTCCTTGTTCAGCGTGAACAGATCGTCGTCGAAAATAAACGTCTCGATGTACGGATGCCGTTTGCGCAGTTCCCGCAACTCGGCGATGATCCGCGAAATCGAGTAATGGCGCAGGTAGCTCTTGCGCGTGTGCCCGCCTTCCTCCAGGTAACGATCGGTCACTTCGTGGTTGAAGCAGTAGCTGCACCGGTACGGGCACCCGCGCGACGTCAAAATCGACTGCCACCCGTTTTTCCGGCCGAGCATGTGCGGCAGATCGAAGATCTCATAGTCCTTGGGCGGGAGATCGTCGAGCGACGGATAAGGCCCGAGCGGATTGTGCTGGTACGTCCCGTCAGGTCGGCGAACGCAGAAGTTCGGCGTATCGAGATACGTCGGGTCGCCGGCCAGAAGCCGGTCGAGCAGGATCGGCAGCGCCTCGTCGCACTCGCCCACCCCGATGAAGTCCCAGAACCGATCGCTCTTGACCTCCTCCGTACACATGATCGTGTGTACGCCGCCAATCGCCATCGGGACCATCGGCAACGCCGCCTTGATCCGCCGCGCCAGCCGGAGCGAGTATTTGTACTGCTGCGTCATCACCGAAAAGGCGATCAGGTCCGGCCGCCACTGCCGTACCTGATCGACGATCTGCTCGTCGGTCGGCACCTCGTAGAGCGCTTCGTTGATATTGATCAGCCCGGTGACGTGACCCCGGGCCTTCAACGCCCCCGACAGGTCCGCCACCCCGTGGTTGAACCCTTCTTCCGCGTTCAGGTTCGGATAAATGAACAAAACTCGCATCGCAGGAAGCATAACCACTGCTGCGACAAGAGTCAAAGAATATCGCACCATTCAGGTGCGATAGCGGGCGTTCCGCTCCGTCTCAACCCCCTGAAGCGCCCGAAACCGAAGCATCACCCGCATTTTTTCGAGATTGGGTGTTTCATCATTCTATCGTCCCGCCTCGGCGGAGCTTCGACATGGGGCATTCGTCATTCGTCATTTCCGCCGTTGGCTGCTCGCGCTCCGTTCTCGCGGACCGCCGCCGGTCGATCGTTGTCCCGGCGGTTGTCGTTCCGGCGGTCGTTGCCCCGGCGCCGGCGGGGGTTTTCCATCAGCAGCGTGAGGCGGTCGAGATCGGACTTCTTCAGGGACCGATCGAGCATCTGCCGCACTTCGTGCATGAAAGTTCGGCGGGTGATGTGGGCGATGACCACGTTGGGCGAGTTGATCCGCTCCAGGATGGCCGGCAGGTCGCAAACGTGCGTGTGTTGGCCCTGGCGGGCCCGGTCCACATGCTCCGGATCGAAGAACGTACACTCCAGAATGATCACCTCGGCGTCGCGAACGTACTCCAGATCGAGGAATCCGCCCGCCTGGGTGTCGCCGCAGTAGGCCACGCGCGGTACTTCGAGGCGATACTCGACCTCCTGACCCTGCTTCTTCAGTTCGACAATCTGCGGGCCACTGAGGTTCGAGTACTCCGGCTTGAGCTTCTTGCGGACCTCGACGACCGAAAAACCGAGGGCGCTGCCCCCGTGGCGGACCCGGAAAGGTCGAACCAGCAGGTCGCGCCGGATCTGGAAGTCCTCGCCCTCGTCGACGCCCACCACCCGCCCGGGCGACGGGTGCCCTTCAATCCGCTCCCATACCCGCCGCAGGTCCTCGATGGCCGGCACCAGCCGATGGTGGACCAGCACGCATCCAGGCGGGAGCTCCTGAAACTGCCGTTGCGAGAAGTAATACGCCAGGCCGGCTGCGTGGTCCATGTGCCCGTGGCTCAGGCAGATGTGGTCGATCGAGACGACCTCCCGCGGCGCCCGACCGATGTCGAACGCCACGTTCATCTCCGGAAGCGTGATCACCGTCTCTTCGCCGGCCAGGCTGTAGCCCGCCAGCTTGATCGACCCAACCTGTTTTTCAACCATCCATGTTGGCATTCGCCCAATATCGCCGGGAACGGGCCGTTTGCCAAGCCGGCCGGCCTCCGGACCGCTACGCCGGGTTTTCGCACCTTCACACCCGCGCACCCGCCAGCCTGGAGCCCGCTACGGAGAGATGCCTCCATTCGAGAGTGGCCGACACACTTCGGCGGTCCGGGTCGCCCCCCATATGTTGGCCTCCGCCTTTCGGGTATACTGTATATACAGTCCGGCCCCCCGGAGGGGGCGGAACGTGGTTTCCGACGGAGGCTTGGACGCCTGTCCGAACACAGACAAGTCGCTTTTCTGACCTGACGAGGCCACCATGCGCTGCCCCTACTGCCGAGAGATCAACCAGGATAAGGTGATCGACTCCCGCGTCAGTGAGAACGGCGAGGTGATTCGCCGGCGCCGGGCGTGCATCTCCTGCGGCAAACGATTCACCACCAAGGAGCGCGTGGAGCAGGACGCCCGCCTCATGGTCGTTAAACGCGACGGAACCCGGGTCCCCTACGACCGAGGCAAGGTGCTGGCCGGCATCCAGCGGGCGACTTACAAACGCCCGGTCAGCGACGAGGATATCAC
>JAPKGY010000438.1 GCA_026647385.1 Phycisphaerae bacterium
ATCCCGCCCGGGCAAAGACTTGGGCAGCCCAACCCGGGGGAGTGGGCACTACAGGGAAGGAAGCTGCTCAGATGCCCGCCCGGGGGACGCAACCGGCCCGGCGGACGGCGGCCCGGGCTGATCCACGAGACGGCTGCGGCGAGATGCCGCGCGCGTTTGCCGTATCACACCCGGACCCATCGGTTGTTATCGGGCTCGCGCAAGAACTGCCGATCCCCGATCGCCGCAAGCACTCCGAAATGGCAGGGAAAACGGTGCCAATGTGTTAACATGCTTCGCGCGGAGTGTCATAAAACAAACCGCACACAGCGAAAGTGGGTAAGTTTCATGATTCGGGAGAAGTGCACAGGATCTGTCAGGCTTCGCGCGAGCAAATTCCATTGGGTTTTTTCTTGACGCTACCATGAGCGACTGCTACTCTGGAGTTGGCGTTAAGTCCGTGCGGGAGGCCGTGCGGGGGGCAACACCATGTCCGTGCGGGGGACCGTGCGGGGGCAACGGGGTCGCTGGCACCAGGGACGGTCGTTCGGCGACGTGTTGTTGTATCTTCGGATCGGACAATTCATGAATGACGGTATCCGCAAAACGGTCATTCGCGTCATCGAGTCACAGACGGGCCTTGACATCAGCAAGCTGGATCCCGACGGGGACATCCGTCAACAGATCGACCTGGACTCCATGCAGTATCTGGCTGTTTCAGTCGCGCTCGAGCGAGCTTTGAACATGAAGCTGCCGATCGAGGTCATGCTCGCGCGCACGTTTAACGATCTTTTCGACATCATCAGCGCGGAAGCGGAGAAACAGCGATGTCCGACTGCGTAACCGGAGTGCGGAGGAGGGGGATCAAGGGGCAGGAATAGCGGCCATCAATCTGCAACGGACGGATTTCCATGCCCGAACTACTCGACAGACTGACGTTCGGCCGCATTCACTTCGGGGGGAGGACTTTTGCGCCCGCCGACGTGGCCCCCGCCGTTGAGGAGTTGGCCGCCTACCTCCGGTCGAACAATCGTTCCGGCTCTCCATTCGTATTCGTTTTCGCGCCGAACCACATCAAGACGGTCATCACGTATTTCGCGGTCATGAAAGCCGGCCTGATCGTCGTCCCGATTGATCCGCACATCAAGCCGCTGGAATTGCTCGATCTGGAAAACGACAGTCAGCCTTGCGCCCACATCCGCATCGACGCCTCGGCCCTGACCTTCGACTACTCCCGCGAGGTGATCTTCCGCCCCCCCGCCGTCGGACTGCCCGGGGAGGACGTGAGCGACGTGTGCTTCATGGTGTACACGGCCGCGGAGGACGGGTGGTACAAGGGCGCTCTTCTGACGCGAAAGAACCTGCTGGCCGACGCTGAGACCTTCGTGCGTCTGGAGCGGGTTCACGGGGACGACGTGCTTTGCGCGCTGGCCCCGATGTATCACACGTATGCGTTGCAGACGGGTTTGCTCGGTCCCATTTTGGCGGGCGCATCGCTGCTGCTCGAACGGATGGAGGACCTTCACGGCATCAAGACGTACGCGGCGGACATTCGCGACTGCGGGGTGACTCAGATCTACACGCTTCCGGCGGTGTATTACCTGCTGTCGTGCGTGCGGGGCATCCGCGAGGCGATGGCCGGCGTGAAGGCGACGGTTTCCGGCGGCTGCCGGCTGTCGGAGGACGTGTTCAAGGCGTTTTACGACGCCACCGGCCTGGAGATTCACGAGGGTTACGGGCTCACGGAGGCGTCGCCGATCTGTACGTCGACCCGTCCGGGCGATCGGGTTGTTCTCGGTTCGGTCGGGCGGGCGTACGACTGCTGTGAAATCGCGATCTTCCGGCCGATCGGGAACGATCGTCTCGCCCGCTCGGCCGAACGGGCCACTGTGGTCGTGCGTGAAGCCCTCGGCGTCGCGGCGGCGAAGCGGAACGGCCGCTCGACGCATCCGCGGGGGGTGACCGATTCGGCGACTTCGCATTCGGGGCCGTTGCCGGCCGGCGAGGTGGGCGAGATTTGCATCCGCGGCGCCAACGTGATGAAGGGGTATTTCGGCCATCCGGAAGCGACGCGGGCGGCGTTGCACGACGGATGGCTGCGAACGGGGGACGTCGGGCGGCTGGACTCCGAGGGCCGCCTGTACCTGACCGGGCTGTCCAAGAAGATGCTGAACGTTGGAGGTAAGAACCTCTACCCGGCGGAAGCCGAGCGGCTTTTCCGCAGGCACGAAGGTGTTTCCCGGGTGGAGATCCTCGGTGAGGAATCGCCCCTGGGCGGGCACGTCACTCGGGCGCGGGTCGTGCTCCGCGGCAACAGCGAGCAGGCCCAGGAGGCGTTCCGCAGGTGGTACCGCGAGAATCTGTCGCCTTACAAACTGCCGAAGCGGGTGGAATTCGCCGCCGAGTGAGGCGGCCTTTCGCAATGAACGGGAGCGTTCGGGACATGGTCAAGCTGGCTCTGATCGCGCCGAAGGTGGGTTTTCGCACGAACAACCCGAAGCTGATGGCTTTGGTTTCCGGGCCGTCTCCGTGGTCTCCCGAACAGTTCTGGACGGGGACGGGTATCGGCCTGCTCACGGTGGCGGCGTTGTCTCCGGACTGGGTCGATCCGGTCTTCATCGACGAGAATCACGAGGAGGTGGACCTGACCGCAGACTACGATCTGGTCGGCATCACCGCGATGGCCCAGCAGGCCCCCCGGGCGTACGAGATCGCCGCGGCCTTCCGCAAGCGCGGCATTCCCGTCGTGATCGGCGGCGTTCACGCGACGGTATTGCCGGATGAAGCCCGGGAGCACGCCGATGCCGTGGTGGTCGGCGAGGCTGAACCCGTCTGGGGTCCGTTGATGGAGGATTTCCGGGCGGGCCGACTTCGGCCACTGTACCGGTCCCCCGGTCCGATCAACCTGGCGGACACGCCGGTGCCGCGGTACGACCTCCTGAACCGCAACCATTACGACCAGGCGTGGATCCAGACGTCGCGGGGATGTCCTCACGACTGCGACTATTGCGTATCCGCGAAGGTCTTCGGTAATCGGTACCGGATCAAGTCGATCGACCAGGTGACGCGCGAGTTGGACGCGGTGCTGGCCCATTTCGGCAAGCCGCGACTGGCGTTTTCCGACGACAATCTTCTGGCGAACCGCGCACACGCGGAACGACTGATGGAGAAGCTCACTCCGTTGCGTTTGCGCTGGCTGGCCCAGGCGGACGTCGCCATCGGCGAGCGCGACGACCTCCTGGAGAAGCTGCGCGCCGCCAATTGCCGCTACCTGTTTATCGGATTCGAGACGCTGTCGCCCCGGTCGATGGCTGAACTCGATCAGACGGGGTGGAAAGTGAAGCGGGTCGAAGGCCTTGGCCGTGTCGATCTTATTGACCGCGTAGTAGACGGGTTTCTTGATCCCGCGCAGCAACGAGACCACCGCTTCGTCGGTCGGCGTGACCCCGTCCCGCCCGTCCATCACGAAGATCAGCACGTCGGCCTCCGCGATCGCCACTTGCGTCTGGTGCCGGATCAGGGCCAACATCCCTTCGTTGGCGCTCGGGTCGAGCCCGCCCGTATCCACCAATCTGAACGGACGTCCCCGAAAGGAGGCCTCGGCGTAGTTGCGATCGCGCGTGACCCCGGGCACGTCGTCCACGATGGCGGAGCGATGGCCGAGAATCCGGTTGAACAGCGTGGACTTCCCCACGTTCGGCCGGCCGATAATGGCGACGGTCGGAAGAAGTGCTGAGTGCTGGGTACTGGGTGCTGAGCGGGCAGTCATGGACATGAATGAGAACGGGATGGCCGGACCGTAACACAGGAATTTTGGCAAACACAATGCGCCTCGTCTTCCGGCGGGACCTTCGCTATACTTTCTTTATGCCTCAGCCCTCAGCACCCAGCCCTCAGCACTCTCTCGTGTGGGACGAAATCGACGATGTCCTGCTCGACATGGACGGCACCCTGCTCGATCGGCATTTCGACAATTATTTCTTCGAGGAGGAGCTGCCGCGCCGCTATGCCGCCCTGCACCGGCTCTCCTTCGAGGAGGC
>JAPKGY010000439.1 GCA_026647385.1 Phycisphaerae bacterium
GGCCAGGTCCTGATCGTGGACCGCTCGCGGACCGCCGGCGCCCCGTGAGCATCCGAGGCAGCCGCGCCTACGCCCATCCCAGCATCTTGGCGATGTCCTGGAAGGTGACGAAGAGGAACACGCCGATGATCAGCGTCAGCCCGATGATCTGGGTGGCGACCTGGACCTTGAGGCTGACCGGCTTGCCCTTGATCTTCTCGATCAACAGGAAGACGAAGACTCCGCCGTCGAAGATCGGCAGGGGCAGGAAATTGATCACCGCCAGGTTGGCGGAAATGAGGGCGAGGAAGTACATCAGTTGCGGCAGGCCCAGGTCGGCGACGTCGCTGCCCATCTTGATGATGCCCAGCGGACCGGAGATCTGCTCCAGCCCCATCGACCGCGTGATGATCATCCGCTTCATCATCACGTAGACCTGCTCGATGAAGTAGCAGGTTTTGCGCACGCCGATCATCATGGCCTTGACCGGATTGGTCTCCTGAACGGGCACCAGCTTGTAGTTCGTGAGGATGTCGTTCGCGGCGTATTGCACGCGCAGGGGCCACGGATCGACCATCTCCTGCGTCACGGCGAGTTCCTGCCGGTAGAGCTGGCGAGCCCCGACCGGCTCGGCCTGGTCCCAGTACTCGACCGCGACCGTTCGGCCGACACAGTCCTTCAGAACCTCCTTAGCCCCCCGCCATTGGTCGACGCTGAGGGAAGACCGCTTCCCGTCCGTTTCGAGCTCCACCCGCGAGCGTCCGTCGATGGCGGTAATCAGCCGGGCGGGCGGCAGGCGGAACGTCGTCCCCAGAGTCCGCGGCACGTCGATCGTCCCGGAGGTCTCCGGCTGACCCTCGTAGGTCCACGAAAGTCTCGCTGGCGTGCCGGCCAGATCGATGAAACGCTCGACCAGTTGATTCCAACTCGTCACCGGCTCGTCGTTCAGCTTCGTAATCTTCGCGCCGCGAGGCAGAAGGCCCTTGAGCCCCGCCGCCGGTGTGGGTGTGCCGTCGAGATGCTCGGTCACGATGTCCGCGACGACCAGAAGGTCGTTTTCCTGGCCATCCGGATACAAACCCACCATCGGCGGGCGCTTGAACAGCAGGCCGGGTACCTTCGGGCGGACCTGATGCTCCGAGGTCCGGGCCTCGCCGTTCTCATAGCGCAAAACCGTAACCGGGATCGGCGTTTCCGGGTTTTCCGCGACGCTCTTGGTGATCTCGTCGGCGCGCGGCGCGATCTGGTTACCCCAGCGGACGATGACGTCGCCGCTCTTGAGGCCGGCCTCCGCCGCCCGCTCCCCTTCGACGACGCGGGTGAGCCGGGCCCGGGGTACGAGACCCAGCAGATGGCCGCTGGTCTTCTCGGGCCTGCCCTCGGGCTGGAAGCTCAGCCGGGCACGCCATTTCACCCTCTTCTCTTCATACTGCGGCTTGTCCGGACTCGAACCCTCTACCGGGCGCCGTACCTTGAGGTCCGCGAAGTCGCCGCGAAGATTCGCCAGCGCAAAATTCACCTGATAAAAGTCCCGGACCGGCTGGCCGTTGACCTCGAGGATCTCGTCGCCCACCTGAAGCTGCCCGCCTTCGGGCAGCATGGGCTCCGGAATGATCAGACCGACGGTCGTATCGACCGCCCACCCGACGCCGAGTTGCAGGACATTCTGCTCCTCGTTCATCTCGGGCGTCACGGTCACGTTTTCCCGCCGAACCTTGCCGGCGGCGGGATCGTATCGCTCGTAGGTGATGTTCAGCGGCTCGTCGGGGTCGGCCAACATGATGGCCACGCGCAGGTCGTTGTGGTCGCTGATCCGATCGTCGTTCACCGCGACGATCTTGTCTCCCAGACGCAGTCCGACGCGTTCGGCGGGGCTGCCAGGCTTGATCCAGCCGACCTCGGCGGGGTTGGCTTTGATGCCGATCATGAAGACGAGCATGAAGAGCAAGGCGGCGAACACCATGTTCATGAACACGCCGGCCGACACGATGATCATCCGCAGACCGACCGGTTTGCTGGTGAACGCGCGGGGGTTGTCCTTCACCGCCAGTTCGGAAGACTTGTCGATCTCGAAGTCCTCCTGGCCGAGCATCTTGACGTAACCGCCCAGGGGCAGGGCGTTGAACGAGTAGCGGGTCTCGCCATACGTAAAGCCGAAGATCTCCTTGAAGAAGCCGATCGCGAACTTGTGTACGCGCACGCCGCAGAGCTTGGCGGCCACGAAGTGTCCCAGCTCGTGGAAGAAGATAACGAGGGAGAAGCCGATGAAGATCAGCAGGTAGTTCTTCAGCGAGCTCAGGACATCCATGATGTCGGCCAGCGCAAAACCGCCGACCTGGGCGCTCGCCGAAGCCATCAATCCTTCAAGCATGTGGATACCTCTTGCCGGGCCCACGCATCCGCAGCCAGGAGCCCCTCCAGGGTCGGCCTGGTCTCCACGCGGTGGCGCTCGAGCACTCGCTCCGTCAGTTCGACGATCCGTCCGAACGGGATCCGCCCGTCGCGGAAGGCCTGGACCGCCTGTTCGTTGGCGGCGTTGAAAACCGCACCGGCCGTCCCCCCCTGCCGGGCCACTTCATACCCCAGCCGCAGGGCCGGAAATCGCTCCATGTCCGGCGGCTCGAAGTTCAGTCGACGTATGGTACGAAAATCCAGCCGTCTCGCACAGCCCGCCGCCCGATCGGGCCAGGTCAGGGTGTACTGAATCGGTGTTTTCATGTCCGGCGTGCCTAACTGGGCCACCACCGATCCGTCGCAGAACTCCACCATTGAATGGATGATCGACTCCGGATGGATCAGTACTTCAACCGATTCCGGCCTCAGGTCGAACAACCAGCACGCCTCGATGATCTCCAGGGCCTTGTTCATCATGGTAGCCGAGTCGATCGTAATCTTGGGCCCCATGTCCCAGGTGGGGTGCCGCAGGGCGTCTTCCAGGGTTGCCAGGGCGATCTGGTCGCCCGTCCAGGTGCGAAACGGCCCACCGCTGGCGGTCAGGTAAACTTTGTGGACTTCGGACCGCCGGCCGGCGGCCATGGACTGGAAGATGGCGGAGTGCTCGCTGTCGATCGGCAGCAGACGCGAACCCGTCCGCCGGGCCAGCGGGACCAGAATCGAGCCCGCCACGACCAGCGCCTCTTTGTTGGCCAGACCGACGTCCTTGCCCGCTTCGACGGCGGCGATCGTCGACGCCAGGCCCGCCGCCCCGACGATGGCCGCGATGACAAAGTCCGAATCCTGGCGCCGGGCGAGTTCGACCAGCCCCTCCGGGCCGGCCAGCACCTCGGTCGAGCCGTTGACCAACGGGCGAAGCGATTCGACGTGGGCTGGATCCGCGATCGCCACCGCCGAGGGGCCAAAGGCCCTGCTCTGGTCGGCCAGGTCCCGCCAGCGTCGGTTGGCGGCTAACCCGGCCACCCGGTACTCCGGTCCCAGCGAGCGTACCACTTCCAGCGCGCTCGTGCCGATCGACCCGGTCGACCCCATAATGGTGATTCGCTTACCCACGCACGCCAACCCCGCCCGCCACCGCGCCCCACGCCCGGCAAGAAACGCTTACTATAGAGCGTCAGGCGCGTGCCCTCAAGGACACAACAACTGGCTACCCGCCGCGCCGGTCCATACAATGCGTTGAAGCGGAACTCGTCGGCAGGAATCTGCCTGCCAAAATGCCGATGTTGACGTAATGAGCCACGTACTCCTGAAAACGTCACGATTCACCGTCGAGCGGCGAAGCTACGACCACCCGCGCGCCGGCCGGATCGTACGCGAAGTCGTCGTCCATCCAGGCGCGGTCACGATCTTGGCGCTGCTCGAGGGCGACCGGGTCGTCCTCATCCGGAATTTCCGCTTTGCCGTCGGGCGCGAGCTGCTCGAACTGCCCGCCGGTACGCTCGAACCGCCGGAACCGCCCGTCGAATGCGCCGCCCGCGAGCTTCAGGAGGAGACGGGTTACGTCGCCGGCCGACTCGAACCGCTCGGCGAGTTCTACACCACACCCGGCTTTACCGACGAACACATGCACGTGTTCCTGGCC
>JAPKGY010000044.1 GCA_026647385.1 Phycisphaerae bacterium
TGCCTGTTTTAGCCCATCCAGGTCTAACCAAGAGAGATAATGTTATTGAAGACTTGGCGCCCATGGCGGCGGTTCCTACACCGATGCGGTTCGAGAGCACCCGGCCGGGTGACTCGATACTCGATCTTGTTTAGCCGCGTTGCGTGCGACGCGCGTTGGTGCCGCATACGGCACCGCTAAACCGGGAGTTTTCCATCATACGCTGATGGCGGGTCAATGTCCCAGGAGTTTCTCGGCCTGGGCGACGAGTTCCTTTACGTGGTCGATACTCGTCTGGAAGGCGGCTTTTTCCTCGGGCGCGAGGGGGACTTCCAGGACCTTTTCGACGCCGTTGCGGCCGAGCACGCAGGGTACGCCCACGAAGTAGCCGCCGATGCCGTATTCCTTATCGCAGTAGGCGGCGCAGGGCAGGATGCGTTTTTTGTCCTTGATGATGGCTTCGGCCATCTGGACGGACGCGGCGGCCGGCGCGTAGTAGGCGCTGCCCGTTTTGAGCAGCGAGACGATTTCGCCGCCGCCCTTGCGGGCGCGATCGACGATGGCGTCGAGGCGGTCCTTCGGGATCAGGTGAGTGACCGGGATACCCGCGACCGAGGTGTAGCTGGGCAGCGGGACCATGTCGTCGCCGTGGCCGCCGAGCAGCAGGGCGGTGATGTCCTCGATGGAGCAGCCGAGTTCCATGGCGATAAAGGTGCGATAGCGGGCGGTGTCGAGCACGCCGGCCTGTCCGACGACGCGGTTCGTCGGGAAGCCGGAGACCTTCCATGCGGTGTAGACCATGGCGTCGAGCGGGTTGCTGACGACGATCAGCACGGCGGACGGGCTGTGGCGGGCGACCTCGACGGTGACCGACTTGACGATCTCGACGTTCTTGGCCAGCAGGTCGTCGCGGCTCATGCCGGGCTTGCGGGCCAGGCCCGAGGTGATGATGACCACATCGCTGTTGGCGGTGTCTTCGTAGCGGTTGGTGCCGACGATGTTGCAGTCGTATCGCTCGATCGGAGCGGATTGCATGAGGTCCAGGGCCTTGCCTTGCGGCATGCCTTCGATGATATCCAGCAGGACGACGTCGCCGAGTTCCTTGGCGGCCGCCCAGTGGGCGCAGGTGGCACCGACGTTTCCGGCTCCGATGATGGTGATCTTGGCTCGTCTGGTCATGGATGTTCTCTCCTTGGGTTTCGGGTCGTTCGCGAACGGGCGGGATTATACGGAAACGCAGGGTGTGGGCAAAGGCGAGGCGCGCCAAGTCAAATGGCTGGCGGTGAGAGCGGTGGGTAAGAGAAGAATCGCACGGGGTGTCTCGGCCTCGGGGCGCCGAGTGCTGCCTGAACTGAAGTTGGTGGGGACCCTGCTACCGCGCCACGCGGGCTGAGCCGCCCTTGAGGAGGTTTTCGACTTCGGTTTTGGTGGCCATGCTGGTATCGCCCGGGGTGGTCATGGCCAGTGCTCCGTGGGCTGCGCCGTAGTCGACGCATTCCTGAGCCGATTTGCCCGTCAGGAAACCGTAGATGAGTCCGGAGGCGAAGCTGTCGCCGCCGCCGACGCGATCGAGGATTTCCAGGCTTGGCCGCTGGATGGCTTCGTGGAATTGGCCGTCGTAATAGAGCACCGCGCCCCAATCGTTGAGGGTGGCGGACTTGACCGTGCGGAGGGTGGTGGCGACGGCCCTGAAATTCGGGTAGGCGGCGACGACCTGGGCGATCATCCGCTTGAAGTTGGCCGGGTCGAGGTTCGAGAGGTTCGCATCGACGCCTTCAACCTCGAAGCCGAGGGCGGCGGTGAAGTCTTCCTCGTTGCCGATGACGACGTCGACGTACCGGGCGAGTTCCTGGTTCACCTGACGGGCCTTGGCCTGGCCGCCGGTATCCTGCCAGAGCGAGGGGCGATAGTTCAGGTCGTAAGAGATGATCGTCCCTGCCTCCCGGGCGGCGATCATGGCTTCGCGGGCGACCTCGGGCGTCGTTTCGGAAAGGGCGGCGAAGATGCCGCCGCAGTGGAACCATCGGGCGCCCTCCTCGTGGAAGATCTTTTTCCAGTCGACGTCGCCGGGCTTCATCTGCGAGGCGGCGGTATGGCCGCGGTCCGAGCACCCGCGGGCCCCGCGGAGCCCGAAGCCGCGCTCGGTGAAATTGAGGCCGTTGCGGACTTTTCGTCCTACGCCGTCGAATTCGACCCACTTGACGTGGGACATGTCGACGCCGCCCTGGAGGATGAGGTCTTCGAGCAGTCGGCCGACGTCATTGTCCGCGAACGCCGTGACCAGAGCGGTCCGCAGGCCGAAGCAGCGCCTCAGGCCGCGAGCGACGTTGTACTCGCCGCCGCCTTCCCAGACGGCGAACGATCGGGCCGTGCGAACGCGCCCGTCGCCGGGATCGAGGCGGATCATGACCTCGCCGAGCGAGACCAAGTCCCACTTGCAGCGGTCGGGCGGTTTGATCGTCAGGGTCGGCATCTCAGAGCGTTCTCAAGTGGAATCCGCCGTCGACGTTGAAGACCTCGCCGGTCGAGAACGGGAACGAACCGCGGACGATGGCGGCCACGGTTTTGGCGACGTCCTCGGGCTGGCCCCACCGGCGGATGGGATACAGCCCGTCCTTGATGAGCGGATCGTATTTCTTCCGCACGGAGGCGGTCATGTCGGTCTCGACGATGCCGGGCCGGACCTCGTACACGTTGATGCCGTACTCCGCGAGCCGGGCGGCGAAGAGGGCGGTCATCATGGACACGCCGGCCTTGCTCATGCAGTATTCACCCCGGTTGGTACTGGCGGTGTAGGCGCTGATCGAACTGATGTTGACAATCGCGGCCCGCGGGATCATCTTGTTCTTGAGCTGCTGGATCATGAGTTTGGCGGTCCGCTGGGTGAGAAAGAAGGGTCCGCGGAGGTTCGTCCGCATGACGAGTTCGTAGCTCTTTTCGTCCATGTCGAGGAGGTCGGCCCGCTTGCGCGGGGCGATGCCGGCGTTGTTGACCAGCAGATCGAGGCGGCCGAGGTTTTCCATGCAGTAGTCAAGGAGCAGTTCGCGGTGTTCTCGCGCGGCGATGTCGGCCTGACAGATCTCGGCTCGGCCGTTCATGCGTTCGATCATGTGTTTGGTCTGCTCGGCCGCGGTGACGTTCTCGTTGTAGTTGATGAGGACGGTATAGCCCTCGGAGGCCAGCGCGAGGCTGATGCCGCGACCGATGCCGCGCGAACCGCCGGTGACCAGCGCGACGGGTTTGTTGTCGGCCATGGTGAACGCTCCTTTCGTCGAGCCCGATACGCACGAGGGCATCCGGGTCGGCCGCGAATTACTTTACGCGGGGGCATCGCGTCTGCCAAGCCCGGCCGACCATGCGAGATCGTGGGACATTAACGAGTACTGAAGCCCGCGGCTCTTTCATCTGTTCTTTCGTTGCTTTTGTCCGGGCGTCTCACTCGAGGCCGTCGGTTGTGCCGCGGCTGAGGTCGGGCAGGACGGCGTTGATGGACTGTTCGACGGCGCGGACGAGCAGGTTGAGGTTTTCCGGGGAGATGACGAGCGGCGGCATGATGACGATGGTGTCGGCCAGCGGGCGGATGATGACGCCGAGCCCGCGGGCGTGATAACAGATGCGGGCGCCGACCTGCATTGCGTAGGGGTAGCTTTCGCGCGTGGTTTTGTCGCGGACGACCTCGACGCCGGCCATCAGGCCGCATTGACGCACGTCGCCGACGTGCGGGTTCTCCGCGAGGCGGCGGAGGTGCTCGGCCAGGCGGTGGATCTTCGCGGGCAGGCGATCCAGCGTTCGGTCGCTCTCGAAAACGTCGAGCGAGGCGAGGGCGGCGGCGCAGCCGAGCGGGTTTCCGGTGAATGTGTGGCCGTGATAGAACGTCCGGCCTGAGTCGATCGGGCCGAGGAACGTTTCGTAGATCGACTCGGTCGTCAGCGTGGCGGCCAGAGGCAGATACCCCCCGGTCAGACCTTTCGAGATACAGAGCAGATCGGGCGAGACGGATTCGTGCTCGCAGGCGAACAGGCGGCCGGTGCGCCCGAAGCCGGTGGCGACCTCGTCAGCGATGAGCAGGACGCCATGGCGGTCGCAGTGCTCGCGGATGCGCCGCAGATGGCCGGGCGGCGCGGCGATCATGCCGCCGGCTGCCTGCATGAGCGGCTCGACGACGACGGCGGCGATGCGGTCGCGGTTCTCGTCGAGCAGTCGTCCGACCTCGTCGGCGCACGCGAGGTTGCACGTTTCGCGGCACTTACCCAGCGGGCAGCGGTAGCAGTAAGGCGAAGGCGCGAACTCGGTCTTGAACAGCAGCGGTTTGTAGATGCGGTGGAACAGGTCGATGCCGCCGAGGCTGACCGCGCCGAGCGTATCTCCGTGATAGGCTTCACGGAGGGCGATGAACCGGTCGCGCCGCGGTTGGTTGCGATGATGCCAATAGGCATAGGCGAGCTTGCAAGCCACTTCGAGGCTGGTCGATCCGTCGTCGGAGTAGAAGACCTTGGTGAGCCCGGCGGGCGCGATCTCGATCAGCCGCCTGGCCAGGCGGATCGCGGGCGGCGAGGCGAGCCCGAGCTGGGTCGTATGAGCGATCCGGCCGAGTTGCTCGACGATCGCCCGGTCGATCTCCGGGCGGCGGTGGCCGTGGATGTTGCACCACAGGCTCGAATGGCCGTCGATGTACCGGTTGCCGTCCGCGTCGAACACGTACTCGCCCAGGCCGGCGGTGATCATCAACGGGTCGGCCTTGTTCCACAACGCGTGCTGCGTGAATGGATGCCAGACGAAACGCCGGTCCCAGTCGGCAAGCTGACGCCGTTCGTCAGGAGTGAGCCGGTTTGACTGGAATGGATCAGACATCAGACATCAGATTTCGTCGAGCATGTCGGGGGCGACGGCAAGCATGAGAGTATTCTAACACGCCCTGTACTTGACCGCAAAGGTTTTCATATTCCATCGCAGGGGCGTATGATACGCGCGGCGTACCAGGAGCCGAGTTCATGTCAGTGCGGTTCGTTGTCGGTCGTGCGGGAAGCGGCAAGACGTGGCGCTGCCTCGAAGCGGTGCGAAATGCGTTGCGCGCCGAGGGCGATCGCGGCGGCCGGCTGCTGCTTCTCGTGCCCGAGCAGGCGAGCTTCCAGATGGAGCGGGCGCTGATCGAGACGGCCGACGTCCCCGGTTTCACCCGTTGCGAGGTGCTGAGCTTTCGCCGCCTGGCGTACCGGATCTTCGCGGAAACGGGGATCGACCCGCGCGGTCCGGACGAGACCATTGGCTCGCTGGGGCGGCTGATGGTCATGCGCCGGCTGATCCGGCGGGGGTGCGGACGGCTCACGCTGCTCGATCGGGTGGCGGATCGGCCGGGGCTGGTCAAGCAGGTTTCCGGCACGATCGAGGAGCTCATGCGCGAGAACGTCGCGCCGGAAACGCTCGCGGATTTCGCGGAGCGGATCGCAACGGAAAACCCCCTGGGGGCCGCCAAGCTGGCCGACGTGCTTTGGCTCTACCGGGCGTACCTGGAATACCTCTCCGAGGATCGCGTCGATCCCGCGCAATACCTGAAGCTCGCAGCCGACCGGTTGCCGGATTGCGGCTGGACCGGGGACGCGAAAGTGTGGGTCGACGGGTTCGCCGGCTTCACGCGGCAGGAGGCGGATCTGCTGATCGCACTGGCGGGGCGGGTGCGGTCGATGGAGATTGCACTGCTCGTGGATCCGCGGGCGGCGGCGATCCGGTCCCGCGGGTTGCCGAAGTTCACGCTATCCCTGTTCGCACGAACGGAACGAACCCTGGTGACGCTTCGCAACGAGATGGCAACCGCGGGCGTGAGGGTCGACGAGCCGATCCTGCTGGCCGCGGACGCGCCGCCCCGGTTCAGAAGGCCGGCACTGGCCCAACTGGAGCGAGCCTTGTTTTCGTCCGAACCGGGCGGATCGCGGGAGAGCGCCGACGCGGCTCAGGCGGTCCGCGTTCTGGCTTTGCCCGACCGGCGGTGCGAGGTCGAGGCGGCCGTCGCCGAGATTCTGCGATTGACGCGCGACGCGAGCCCGCCGATGCGGTACCGCGATATCGCGGTGATCGTCCGTGACCTGGACACGTATCACGACCTGCTGTCGGCGGCGATGCAGTCGGCCGGCATTCCCTGTTTCATCGATCGGCGTCAAACGACAGTGCACCATCCGCTGGTCGAGCTGGTGCGCTCGCTGCTGGCGATCGCTCAAGACGACTGCCGGCTGGAATCGGTGCGGCTGAGCCTCAAGAGCGGCCTGCTGCCGATCGAGCCGGACGACGCCGATCTGCTGGAAAACTATTTGATCGCCCACGGGCTGGCCGGCCGGAGCCAGTGGGAGGAAGTCTGGACGCGCACGCGGATCTTCCAGCGAGTGAAGGATGGCCAACTGAACGACGAGCAGCAGGCGACGATGGCCCGGGTCAACGCGGCCCGCAAGGCGTACCTCGACGCGGTGAGCGCGTGGCTGGACGGCTCCGGCGCGGGCGTCGAGATGAGCGGACGGGATTGGGCGACGAAGTTATTCGCGTGCTTGACCCGAATCGGCGTGCCCGAAGCGCTGCAGGCCCGGGCGGATCGCGCCGACGACCACGGCGACGCCGGCGCGGCGGCCGTCCACCGCCAGGTCTGGACGGACTTCCTCGATCTGCTCGATGAGTTCGTGCGCGCGCTGGAGACCGAGACCCTGCGGATCGGGCAGTTCCGCGAGGCGATCGAAGCGGGGCTGGCGGAGTTCGATATCGGCCTGGCCCCGCCGACGCTCGATCAGGTGGTGATCGGCACGGTCGAGCGCAGCCGCCAGCCATCGATTCGGGCGGCGCTGCTCCTGGGCTTCGACCACGCACATTACCCGCGGCGGCGATCGGAAGATCCGCTGCTCGGCGACCAGGAGCGCGAAGCCCTCGATGACGCGGGTGTGCCCGTGGGTTCGTCGCGACGGCGGCAGATGCTCGATGAGCGAATGCTCGCGTACATTGCTCTGACCCGCCCGAGCGAGTGGCTGTGGATCAGTTATCCGCGGACCGACGCCGAAGGGCAGGAGATCCAGCCGTCGGTGTTCCTCAACGATCTTCGGGCGGCGCTGCCGAGCCTGGAAGTGCAAACTCCGGGTGATCCGCGCACGCAAGGGGTGCCCGCGTGGATCGTCGGGGTGATGGACCTGGGGGGCAGGCTGGCGAGCGAGTTGCGGTATCGGCCGACCCTCGACCAGGAAAAGGATTCGCGGCGGCGAAGTCTGTGGAACGGATTGTACGAGGCGGCCCGGAATCGGGCGGAGTGGCGGCCGACGCTCGAGCGGACGCTGGCCGGCCTCCGGTATCGCAATGACGCACGCCTGGACGCCCGATGGATCGAGCAGGCCGATCCGCCGCCGCTGGCTGCGAGCGTCAGTCGCCTGGAAACGTTCGCGAAGTGTCCGTTCGCGCACTATGCGGAGTATTGGCTGCGTCTGGAGAAGCGGGTCGACGCCGACATGGATCAGGCGGAGGTCGGGACCGTCTGCCACCTGATCCTGGAGCATTTCGTCGAGGCGTTGGCGCGAAGCGGCCGGAACCTGGCGGATCTGGCCGACGACGAAATCGACGAGCAGATCGATGCCGCCGCCGAACGGGCGATGCCCGAGCTGGGCGGGGCGATGATGCTGGAAGAAGCCCGAAACGCATTCCTCGTCGATCGCGGGAGATCGTACATGCACCGGGCGGCGCGCTGGCAGCGCGAGGCCGCGCGGGTCGGGCGATTCCGGCCGAAGTGGGTGGAGTTCCCGTTCGGATATCCCGATCAGCCCGGCGGCGTGCTGACGCTGAGCACGCCGAAAGGGCGAACCATCCTGCTGCGCGGGCGAATCGATCGCGTCGACCTGGCGGAAGTGGGCCAGGATCTGCTCGGCCTGGTGATCGACTACAAGACGACGACCGGTCGCACGCTGAACTACACCGACGTATACCACGGACTGTCGCTGCAACTGCCGGCCTATCTGCTCGCGCTTCAGCGCCAGGGCGAATCGCTCACGGGTCGGCCGATCCAACCGGTGGCTGCGCTTTATCTGCCGTTGCTGGAACCGTTCAAGAGCGTCGCGCACCCGAGCGAGGAGAAGCAGACCCGCTTCGAACTCCGCGGACTCGTCGATCTCGACAACCTGGATGCCCTGGACGGCACCGCGCGAAGCCAGGGCGGATCGCGGTTCCTCAAAGCCAGGCTCAAGAAGGACGGCACGCCCTATCAGACGTCCGATCTGGCGACGCGTTCACAGGTGGAGGCGGTCATTCGCCACGTCGGACAGCGGATGGGCCAGTTGGCTGACGATCTGCTGGACGGCAGGATCGACGTCTTCCCGTATCGCCTCCAGCGGCGGATGCCGTGTGCGTTCTGTCGCTATCCGGCGGTCTGTCGATACGAAATGGATACGCAACCGCCGCGATTGCTGGAATCGCTCAAGAAGGAACAGGTCCTGGCGAAGTTGGAAGGGGAGACCGGTAGATGATCGACGCCATGGACTTCCTCGCCCACCTGACCGACTCCCAGCGCCGCGCGGTGCTGACCGTCGATCGCAGCGTGGTCGTGTCCGCGGCGGCCGGTGCGGGCAAGACCAGCGTCCTGGCGGAGCGCTGCGCGTCGCTCGTCTGCGACGTCGATCCGGCGCACCGGTGCGGCGTGGACGAGTTGCTCGTGGTGACTTTCACGGAGGCGGCGGCTGAGGAGATGCGCTCGCGCATCGCCGCCGCGATCCAGAAACGACTCGACCGCCAGCCGCGAAACGAACCCCTCCGCCAGCAGCTTTACCAACTGGACAACGCCGCCATCTCCACCATCCACGCGTTCTGCAAATCGCTGATCCAGCGGTGGTTTCCGCAGGCGGGCGTCGATCCGCAGGCGGCGGTGTTGGCCGGCGACGAGGCGGAGTTGCTCAAGCGGGAGGTCGTCGAGGCCTTGTTCCTCGAGCGATATGCCGGCCAGGACGCGGTGGCGGATGCGTTCCGCGCACTCGTCGACGAGTACGGCGGCGGGCAGGATGGCCCGATCGCCGAGATCGTCCTGCGTTTGCACCGGTTCATTAACAGTCTGCCCGATCCCGAGGGCTGGCTGGCCGACGCCGTCGACCGCGTGAATCCGGATGCGCCGGGAAACCTGGCGGGTGAAGTCGATACGCTCCAGTACGATCGGTTGAAACGCGAGATCGCTTTGCAGATCGAGTACGGCTGGGAAGCAGTCGATACGATTCGCCGATGCTGGGCTGAGATTTCCCGCGTGTGGGAGCAGATGCACCTCGCCTACCGCTACGGTGCAAACCGAATCTGGATTGTCAATGTCGGCGACATCAAGCCGATGGAGTTTCCCATCGAGGTTTTTTTGGATTACGCCTGGAATCCGGAACAATGGCCGGCGGAACGTTTGCCGGAGTACACCCGGCTTTGGGCGGAACGGCAATTCGGGCCGGAACATGCGCAGGACATTGCTGATATCTTGACGCAATACACCAGATTCAATTCGCGCCGGAAGCCCGAGCTGCTCGCGCCAGACACTTACAGTCTGGTCAACTATCGCGAAGCGGAAACCGTCGTGGCTGAATACAATGAGCTGGCCGCAGAAGCACAGCGCATTAGTGATTCTCTTCCTGCCGAATACAAAGACGCTTTTTATCAGCTCGTTTTGCACCCTGTTGAAGCCTGTGCGAATTTAAATGAGCTTTATGTCACGGTTGGCAAAAATCGCTTGTATGCGCAACAAGGAAGGGCGGCCGCCAATACGCTGGCGCAAAAAGCCAGAGAATTGTTCAAGCGTGACGCTGAGATCACGCATTACTACAACAACGTGATGGCCAACGGCAAGTGGGCGCACATGATGGATCAAACGCACATTGGCTACACCTATTGGCAGCAGCCGGACAGCAATTCCATGCCGGAAGTCAAAGCGATTGCGATTCCTGGCGCCGCAGAGATGGGCGTTGCCATCGAAGGCTCTGCGCATTGGTGGCCGCATGAAAAAAGCGAAGCCGTGTTGCCGGAATTCGATCCTTATCACCAGCAAACTTATTATATTGAAATCTTCAACCGCGGGCGAACGCCTTTTGAGTATTCGGTGCAAGCTGGAGAACTGTGGGTTGAAATTGCTGCTGTTTGGGCTGCAATATGATTTGATGCTCTATGATCTGACCTCGACTTATTTTGAAGGGCAAGCCGAGAA
>JAPKGY010000440.1 GCA_026647385.1 Phycisphaerae bacterium
ACCCGGCCCGCCCCCGATGTTGATCAGCTTGATCGCGCCCGCCCGATACCCCGCCATCGTCGCCCGCGTCTTGATGTCCACGTTCTCCAGCGTCATCTGCAATCCCTTGGCGGTCTCAGTAGTTGTCGAAATTAACCGTGCCGTCCCGGAGCACGGCCACCGGGTACAGCCACCCTTTCAGGTGGAAGCATGCCGCGGCTTTGACGGTCCCCGAGTACAGCCGGACCTCGGGCTGACCGAGATCGTACGGGACTCCAAGGTCCCCGCATACCTCGGCCAGCACGGCCAAGTCCTTCAGCTTAACCTTCACGGTTGCGATATGACTCATCGGCACCTCCTGTAGCGCACCGGCCCGGCGGATAACCACCGGGCCGTGCAGTGGGTGTGGGGTTGTTCAGACCTCGACGGAGACTGCCCGGTTCAACCCGTCAGCCTCCATGGCCGCGCCAGCCGCCACGGCCCGGCCGGACCGGCACCAGTCCCGCAGGCTGTCGATCTTCTCGGCCATAGTCCTGGACAGCGGCACCGTTGCCTGGATGGCCTTCAGCAGGTCGGCAGCACTGACCGCCCGCTGCCCGTCATGGAAGGCTTCGATGAGCGCTGCCTGCACCGCCGCCTCCAGCTCAGCTCCGGTGTAGCCCGCGCAGGCCCGCCCGATGTCGCCCAGGTCCGCCGGCTTCAGCGCCTGGCCGGCCAATGCAAGGTGGATGCGCAGGATCTCGGTCCTTGCCGCGGCTCCGGGCAGGTCGACGGCGAAGATCTCGTCAAACCGGCCTTTCCGGAGCAGCTCGGGCGGCAAGGCACCGACTTCGTTTGCGGTGGCCACGACAAAGCACTCCGCCTTCTTGTCCGACAGCCAGGTCAGCAGCGCACCGAAGACTCTCTGGGCCGTGCCGCCGTCCAGCCCGCCCCCTTGCCCGAACGCCTTCTCGATCTCGTCGACCAGGATGACGGCAGGGGCAATGGCTTCCGCGGTACGTATCGCCTGGCGCAGGTTGCTCTCGGACTCCCCGACCAGGGAGCCGTACAGGCGGCCAGCGTCGAGCCGCACCAGGGGGAGGTTCCACGCCGCGGCGATGGCGCGGGCAGCCAGGGTCTTGCCAGTCCCCGGCACCCCGACCAGCAGCAGGCCCTTCGGCGGATGAATGCCGGCCTTCCGGGCCGCCTCGTTAAAGAGACTAGTCCTCTTAACTACCCAGCCCTTCAGGTGCTCCAGTCCGCCCACGTCCGCCATAGAACGGTCCGGTTCTTCGTACTCCAGCACGCCGCCCCTGCGGACGATCTGGCGCTTCTCGCGGATAGCTAACCGGATCGCGTCGGTTCCAAGCGCCCTGAAACTGACCAAAGACAAGGCGACCAGGCTGCGGGTCTCGTCGAGGGTCAATCCTTGGCAAGCCCTCGCCAACTCAGGCAGGGCGGAGTCGTCGATGGCCACCTTGTCGGCCAACTGCTCGCGGTAGAGCACGGCCAGCGACTGTATGTACTCGGTCAGCTCCGCTCGCGACGGCAACGGCAGGTCGGCCAGGAACAGGTCCGCCTGCAACTCCGCCGGGATCTTCCAGTCGCGGCCGACTAGGACAAGGGCCTTGCCAGTTCCCCGCGCATGAGCCAGCGCTTCCCGCAGGGCTCTGACGAAGAACGGATTCGACAACTCGGCCCACGGGTCCAACAAGGCAAGCACGACGTTGTCGGCGGTCTTGCGGAACTGTGCCAACGCTTCATCGAGCCCGCACGGTTCCTGTAGCGGCTGGCTGGGCTGGTCGGGGTCATGAGGTAGTCGGTGCAATCCTGACGCCGAGGACCAGCGCCACAGGACCCGCGGCACCAGCTGGCCTGAGACGGATTGGACGGCCTGGCGCAGGGCCTCCAAGGCCCGGGCTTCTTCGAGGGTACGTAGGTGAACACCGGGCAGCCGCGCCTTGAGCGCGGCCAATAGGACTTGCATGGCCAACATGTGGGCCTCCTCGTGCGGTTGGAAGAGTTGGTGGATGGGACCGCGTGCACCGCGGTCCCTGGGGGCATCGATCACGGGCTTCGTAGGGTCCAGAAAACTGAGGCGGGGGCAGCTTTCGTTGACTCCTGTATATTGGTGCTCATCGGCGTCCGCCGCCATGGGGCTGCGAACTATCGGATGATGGTCTTCTTATACATGCCACCGAAAACAAAGTCAACGCTCGACTGCTGGAGATCTTTCTACCTGATACCAGTAGTTGCCCTGTTCGTCTGTGCTGCCGCGCACGCACAGCAACGCTCAATGATTCCCATCGAGGGCAGAACGGCGGAAGTCCTGGACGAAGCCACGAAAATCAATGTCACGGTCACCACGCCCCCATTCCTGATTTCACCCATGGAGGTGACACAGGCGGAGTTCGAGTCCGTGACTGGCTACAATCCTTCGCATCACAAAGGCGCCCGGCTGCCGGTTGAAAACGTCACTTGGTGGGAAGCCATTCGCTACTCAAACCTGCGCAGCATTCGCGAAGGCCTGGAGCCCGTATACGACCTCACAAACGGATCATGGGACCGTTCGAAGAACGGGTACCGTCTTCCCACTAATGCTGAATGGACCCTGGCTCTGGGCGCCCTGCCGGATGCCGCCAAAATGACCGCTTTCGCCAACCTGGGTTCGAGCGACACGAAAGATGCGGGCGCGCTGCTCGAATCTGTAAAAACCCGCGGCACGCGCAATGCGGGCAGCCTTCAACCCACCGCGAATGGACTCTACGACATGATCGGCAACGTCTGGGAATGGGTCTACGACTACGCAAACCCCACATCCGCCGTGTACTCGGCGGCGAGTCCTTCGGGGCCAGGAACCGGCGTCGCCCGAATGGTTCGCGGGGGCTCCTTTGCCAGTACGACTTCCCGCTGGGCCCGTGGATACCGCTCATCGATCGAGCCAGATCGCAAGAGCCGCTTCACCGGATTTCGAGTCGCCCGGAATCAACCCGCCCCGGCGGCGAAGCCCGGCCGGCCAGCCTGGCTCAGCGAGGTGCTGACTCCACCGGCGGAAATCGGCAATTCCACCGGCAAGCTCTCCGCGTTGGTTCCCGAAGGCGACCGCCTCGACACTTGGAACGAAAACCGGGCGGAACTCAGAAAGAAGTGGAATGGGATTCTGGGCAGCATGAATCTGACACCACCGGCGCCCGCCGTACGGGTGGTGGAAACGTTCGAAGAGCCTGCCTATTCCGGCCGGCTGATGTATCTGCAGGTGGAGCCGGACTATTGGGAAAAGATCCTCGTCATGACTCCGCATACGCGTGTGTCCAAGCCGCTGCCGGTGGTGATCGTGCCATATTACGACGTCGACACGCCGGCGGGGAAAGACCTCGGGGGACGGCTTTTCACGCCACTCGGCACACGTTCATACGCCCACCTGGCCGTGCAACAGGGCTACATCGCCGTCGCCATACGCTGGTTTGGCGAAAGCTATGGGGAACACTATGCGGAAGCGGTCGCCAATCTCAAACTGCGGCACCCGAATGTCACCGGTCTCGGAAAGTGGGTCTGGGATTCGCAGCGGCTGCTCGATTATATCTACACGTTGCCGGAGGCAGACCACAGCCGCATCGGCATTATCGGCCATTCGCTGGGCGGCAAGATGGCACTGTATGCCGGCGCTATGGATGACCGCATTACCGCTGTCGTATCGTCGGAACCGGGCATCGGCCTCAGCTTCTCCAACTATGAAGACTACTGGTATCTCGGCGAGAAGACGCGCTCGCTCCCGGCCGGCACGGACCATCATGAACTGCTCGCGATGATTGCGCCGCGGCCATTCCTGCTGATTGGCGGCGACGATTCCGACAACGCGAAAAGCTGGTATTACATCAATGCGGCGAAAGCGGTCTACAGCTTACTCGGCAAACCGGATCAAATCGCCTACCTCAACCACCATTCGGGCCGCAGTCGTCATCGGATCCAACGATCTTCGGCGTGGACGCGCGGATCGTCATTTCGAAGTCTGCTTCGAGTCCGCCGACGCGCGTCCCTCGGACGTGTGT
>JAPKGY010000441.1 GCA_026647385.1 Phycisphaerae bacterium
AGGTCGCCGAGGATCGGCAGCCCGTCCATCCGCCGGCCGTGCAATGCCGGGTTCGAGTCGAGGAAGCCCACGACCTGGTACCGCCGACTGGACAGGAGGATATCCAGCACGACTCGGCCGTGGCCGCCGGCCCCGACGATGACACAAGTGTTTCGGTCGTCTTTGGGTTCGTTGGGCATAGCGTCCTCCCCCCCTTTATCGGACGGGTAGGCCGACCGCTGAACCTTTTTCTCCGGCGGCACGTACTCTGTGAGGGCCTCGGGGCGATACCCTGCGGGGCGGTGTTGCCAGAAATCCCAATAATGGCCCGACCAGGCTGGGCTGAGGGAGATAAGCATCCGATATTAGCCTCACTGGTCCGTCGGATGACGGCAAGTGCTGATCCTGCAAGGGCCTAGCGCCGTTTTCGGTAAGCCGGTTTCGCCCGGTTCTTGTGGCGCAGGCCTCTTGCCTGCACGGTGCAGCCGGGTCGCCACGGCGACTCCCTTGCGGAGAGATGGGTACAGCACAACGAAAGTCTCTTGCGGACGACGGCACTAGCGATGAGAACGCCCTCCGGAGACCCGGCGGCTATTGGTTGAAGGAAGCCTCAGCCTCATAGCTGAGGTGTGGTGGCTGGCGGCTGTGGGACCGGAGCGGACCTCCTGGCTCCGCTCAGGGGCCCTATTGACCGCCCCCGATAGGCGGCTTAATAGTAGCCATGGGGGGCCGAGGCCTCACGGCGTCGTTCGGCGCCGATGCGGCCGCACAAACGGAGACCAGCCTGCACATGGTTCACCCACCTGCGGACCCATCGACCACGCCGCCAGCGCAGAAGGCTCGCGCCGGCGTTGTGCGACAAGTATTGGCCAACAAAGGGTTTGTGGCCTGTGTGATCGTGTTGATGACGTTTGCGATCTCCTTCGACGTGCTGGCCTGGGCCAAGAAGATTCAGTTCAAGAAGCTGCCGGTCCCGTTGAAGAAGCCGTTGAGCCTGCTGGACCAGTCACAGTTGCGGCAGCCGTTGTTCAAAATGAATGGCGATCTACGACCTCGGCTCTACGAGGGCCGCCTGGATGGACGGCTGTTGGAGGCGTTCCACCGCCACGGGATCGATCTGGACGCGGAGGCGCAGGTGGAGGTGAAGGAGGAGGGTCGACGCTGGCAGGTCAGCGGACGGGTCGGGGGGAGCCAAGCGGCGAGAACTTTCCTCATCGAAAGCGTACCGGCGAACGGACACCTGGCGGTCTACTCGCCGTACCGGCTGCAATACGCCGTGGAGATCAAGCCCGAGGTGCTCGATGGCCTGGGAACCGACCAATACATCCAATGGACACTGGTGGACGACTCGCAGGTGGAGGATGCCCGGAACCTGCTTCAACTGTTCGTGACGTACTACACGGGGGCTCCGGACCAGGTGCCGCACGTTCCCGAGGAGTGTTACGTGGGCGGCGGCGGCTACCAGGTCATCCGGGAGAGCTTGCTGGACGTGCCGGTGCCGGGGCTGGGCGAGCACGAGACGGTGCGTGTGAAGGTGCTGGACATGCAGAGTCCGTCGTCGCTGGTCACGGGCTCGAAGGTGGTCATGTACGTGTTTCACACGAACGGGGCTTTCTGTGCGGACCGCAATTGCGTGCGGTCAGCGATGGCAAGCCTGCTCGAGCGGCACGCGTATTTCAGCAAACTGGAACTGACGTTCGGCCTGCAGGACGCCCTGCCGCCTCGCGAGGAGGCCCTGGAGGCGGGCAAGCGGTTTCTGGGGGTGGTCATCCCCATTCTGGTGCGGGACCACTGGCCGAACTGGGATGAGGTCCTCCAGGCCGAACGGCGGGAACAAACGGAAAGCCCAAACGGCGGGAAGTGAGAGCCCAGACATGGCACAACGACTGAACAAGAAGCTGGTGGCGATACTGACGATCGGGATCATGCTGCTGACGACGGCAGTGGCGATCGTGCTGATCCGGAGTCTTCCGCAGAAGGATCCGGGCCCGGCGGCGAAGAAGGCGGCTGAATACGCCGAGCAGGGCAACTATCGCGAGGCCCGCGAGTGGTACGCGCGGGCGTTCCGCGCCTCGCTCGACGGGAACAAGGCGACGCCCGAGTCGAACAAGTACATGATCCTGGTGGGGGACATGTGCGTGGCGATGGGCGACGCGCGGGCGGCGTTGGGCAGTTGGCGCCAGGTGATGACGAACGACCCGTCCAACGAGACGGCACAGCGCAAGATCGTCGATTTTCTGGTGGGGATCGCCCGGGACATGCGGATGGCCCGATGGAGCGACGTCCAGATCGAGGCGGAGAAGCTTCTGGCGATCAATCCGAAGGATCCGGTGGGCATGAACGCGTTGGGGCTGGCGCTGATCATGCAGAAGAACGTGGACGCGGAGTACGTCACGAAAGGCGAGCAATACCTGCGGGAGGCCTTCAACGCGGACAAGAGCAACGCGGACTTCGCGAACAGCCTGGCGTTGCACTACGTGGAGGAGGGCCAGGGCGACAAGGCGGTCGCGGTGTTCGAGCAACTGATGGCCAACCTTCCGGAGGGCGAGGAGGGTCGGGCCAAGGCGTGGCGTCTGCGGGGGCGGTTTTACCTGGTTCGCCGGCTCACCAGCCAGCAGGAGCTGGGCCGCAAGGAAAGCGAGCGCGCGGCGCCGAGCGAAGTCGAGCAGATCCGGCAGCAAATCGCCCAATGGGACGCCGAGGCCACGAAGAGCCTGGACGAGGCCCTCCGGATCGCGCCGAAATCGGCGGACAACCTGATCGCGCTGGGCGATTACTGGATCACCAAGGCGCCGCTGGTCGGGGACGAAAAGGAGAAGCAGGCGGAATACCAGGCGTCTCTGGAGAAGGCTGAGGGATTCTTCCGCCAGGCGATCGAAGTCGACAAGGACGGCTACGAGGCCTATCTGCGTCTGGCCCAGCTTTACATCAACACGCGTAAGTTCGACGAGGCCCTTCAGGTGCTCTCGGAGCGGCGGAACCGGGGCGTGCAGCGCGAGGGGTACCTGGCTGCGCGGAACAAGGATTACATGACGCTGATCCGCAACGAGATGTTCCGGGTTCTGATGGTGAAGGCGGAGTCGGAGTCGGAGTCGCCGCTGGCGACGGCGCAGGCGACCCAGCCGGCGGCGACGCAGCCCGCGTCGCCCGGGCTCGACAGCATTCTCGCGCAGATGCGGCAACTGCGCGACGATCAGGCGGCCGACCGGACCAAGGAAGATCCGGCCGTGCTGTTCATGGACGGTCGGATGAAGATCCTCGGCAACGACCTGGTGGGCGCGGTGAAGGATCTCGAAGCCGCCAACAAGCGGGCACAGAACAACCTCGAGATCCTGCAGTACCTTGCCCAGTTGTACATGCGGATGGGCGAGTACGGTTCGGCGATCGAGGCGTTGCGTACGGTGCTGGGGAGCTATCCGAACAACCCGAAGGCCTGGGCGCTTGAGGCCATGCTGTTTTTCCAGACCGGGCAGCCGGATGCGGCGTTGCAGGCCGCGGAACGAGCCTATCAATTGGACCCGAACAGCCGGGAAGCCATCGCGGTCATGGGCAAAGTCTACGAGCAGCGAAGGAACTGGGAAAAGGCCAAGGAAATGGCGGACCGGATTGCCCGGTTGAACGGAAACGAGGCCCAGAGCAAGCTGCAGCAGGCGACGATTCTGGTCGCCCAGGCCCAGAGCGCGGAGGAGCCGGACCCAGGGATGATCGCCGAAGCCGAGAAGATGCTTCGCGAGGTGCTGGCCGCGTCCCCCGGCGACACGACGGCCCTGCAACAACTGGTTCTGCTCGCCCGGGATCCGAAGAACGCCGGGCAACTCGATCCGCAGAAGGCCGCCCAGGTACAGACGATCCTGCAGGAGCAGGAGGCGATCGTCAGGCGGAAGCTCGAGCAGGCCTCGACGAAGGAACCGGCGGGCACCGAGGCCCATGTCCTGCAGGCTGTGCGCACCTTCTCCCCAGATGGCCGCAGCCGCTGCCAAAATCATCTCGAGATAACCGGTGGTCGGCATCACCACCAGGCCATGC
>JAPKGY010000442.1 GCA_026647385.1 Phycisphaerae bacterium
TCTGGAATTCGCCCACGAACGTGGTGTAGATGCCCGAATCGAGGGGGATCGGATCGCCGTAGTAGTTGGCGTTGTTTCCGACCACGTCGGCGAGGTCGCGACCGGGAACTGCGTTGGTGCTCGTCGGGTAATCCCAGTAATCGCCCGTCACACCGTTGTTCTTGTGATACGCCGCCTTGTACCACTCGTCGTCGCTGGTGAGTGCCCACCGCCAGTTCGCGGATCGGGGAATGACGATGCCGCGTTCGGTCACGCCGTTCAGGAAGTACGCGCCGTCCTCTGTGGTGGTCAGATCCTGCCCGCCCGTCGGCTGGCGGTTGTGAAGCCAGTTCGCGAATCGGCACGCGTCCCAGTATTCCACGAAGCTCACCGGCCGATTGGCGAACGCCGCCAGGACGGAGTACTTATAGGGGTCACTGGAGGTACCGCTGCCGGCGCGGATGATCCCGCAGCCGAAGTCTGTCCTTGCCATGTGCTCGCTGTACAGATTATACGTATCCACGCCAGCCACGGCGTTCAGGAATACCGTGTACTCGGTTGCCGTCACCTCATACTTGCCGATGTTGTACCGGTAGCCCACCGAACCATGTCCGACGTATCGGCTGTCACCCGGATTCCCCGGATTGCCCACGGGAACGGTCTCGATGTTGATCGCCGCCGCAACGTTCGCCGATACGCCGCCCAACAGCAGACAGACCGTCAGCGACCTCGGGGCAGTTCTCATGTTCTTCTCTGCCTCAGCCAGTCGTGCTCCGGGGCGAGCAGGGTCCGATATCCACAGCCGACCGAATTCACCCTCCGCGACGACCGCGACGACTGGCACCACGTGAATCGAGTATATCCCTTTCGCCCGCCAGCGGCAAAAGGATTCTTCAGGCGATTCAAGGGGGCAAAGGAGCCTGCGAGTCGAAAGTCATTTCGCCCTCCGTCCTTCAGGCGTCTCCGCCGTCCGTCCGCAGCCGGAACGTCGCACCTCTCGTTCCGAGATGGCTATTCGCCTTCGGTGAACCTCAGCATGACCAGCTTCCCCTCTTGCGACACGAAGAAGGGGACCCAGGGGGTCTCGCCCTCGGCGAACCCCGGGGATCGCGTCAGGTAGATGACATAAGGACCGGCCTCGAAGGTCTCGAACGGAATACCGCCGGCGATGAGATAGCGATCGCGGAAGTCCCGCGGCGACAGATTGAGGACCTCCCTGCACCAGACGCCGTCCCTCTCGAACACGTAGGCCACTTTCGTCCCCGGCGAGGATACCGAATGGAGGAGGTTCGTCACGTAAAGCGGATGGCGAATGAACGGAACCACGTTCACAGCCGTCACCCGTTCCCGGGTCTCGAAGAGCAGCCGCCATTGGACGTTATACGTTGTCCGAACGTTCCGGACGCCGAGCCGATCCAGCGTGCTCGCCAGGTCCCGGATCGGCGCGGGCTCGTAGAAGTACAGGTGCTCGTACAGCCGGGGGTGGCGGATCATGCTGCCCGTGAAGGTGACGAACGCGGCCACGAGACAGGCGGTCACAAGGGGCCACACCCATCGAGGCAGGCAGGCCATCACCAGACCGCCCAGGATGGCGATCACCGGAAAAAGCGGAAAGAAATAACGCGGCATCATGTAAATGTTGATGGATGCCACGGTCGAACAGAGCAGATGGAACGGCACGTAAAGCAGCAGCAGGACGACCAGCGGGCCGAGTTGGGCGTGCGCGATCCCGGCCTGTCGATCCAGACGACAGGCCGCGCGGGCTGAAGGCCGCGGCTCGTTGACGTCGCACGATCGCGCACGACCGTCTTGGCCTGAGGAACGCCGGACAACCTGCCAGACGAGCCAGGCGAAGGCTGTCATGAACAGACAGAACGTGACCGCCTGAGGCCACGAACACCCGTCGACCACACCGTCGATATACGGTTGAAACGAATCCGGAAACACGCCGGCTGCGACATAGCCCAACTGCCGGAATAACTGGTCGGCGGAGAGCGTCCGCCAGTCGAGGGCGGCTGACACCACGCCCGATCCCCCATATCGCCGCCATAAGAGAGCGCCGGCGATTGCGACGGCGACGTAGGCGAGGTATCCGCCGAACACCCGAAATCGGCGGCGAAGCAGCCAATAGCAGAGGATAAACATGGCGACGAACGCGAGGAGGGGCAGGATCGTCTGCATGTTCCAGACGCCCACGCCGCCCGCGACGATCAGGGCGACGGCGGCTGGATGGTGAACGCGAGCGCTTCGCAGCATGAGGTCGGCCAACCAGAGCATGAGAGGCACGAGCGGCAGCATGACCACGTAGCCGCCGCGGACCTTGAGCCCCCACTCGATCAGGCCGGGCATCAGCGCGTAGATCAGCAGCGCGAACAGGCCGGCGCGCACGCCCGCCAGGCGGACGGCCAGCGCGTAGAGCATCACGCCGCCGACGAGCGTGAACAGCAGGGCGGCCAGTTTCAAAGAATAGCCCGACATTCCAAACAAGAGATAGAACAAGGCGGCGATGTGGGCCTCGATGGACCCGCCGCCGCCGTAGTCCTGCCCGTAGTAGTGCAGCGGATGCACGCCGAGCTCGACGATGTGCCTGGCCATGATCCCGACCACACTCTCGTCGGAATCAGGCCAGTGGCCGAAGGTGAACAGAGCGACCAGTTTACCGGTCAGCAGAACGGCCAGGAGCAGCCAGAAGCCGCGGTGTCTGAACGCGCTCCTCGGAACCGCCGGAGGTGCCTGAACGCGGACGGCAGCGGCGTCGGAAGCCATATCGTGCCACCTCTCCTCGCGTCGCCGGCCGCCCGACATGTCGACCCCGGTATCCCAAGCCCCGGATACGCGGCCGCGTGGTTCATCCTGGGTGGGCCATTCTACAGGCGTGGGCGACGGATGCAATCGCGCATAGGTTAACCTCAGGCGGACCGCCTTTTTGTGGTCCGCAACCGAAAAGGAACCTTTCGGGCACACATCCGCGCAAATCGCATCGATCCTTCGCCGTAAGGTTCTAAAACGGGGACAAAGGAGGTTCGCACATTTCCCCCATGCGTGTGGTATCAACGCGCCGCGACCCATTGAGTTTTATCGTTGCGCCGGATGCGATCGGTCGGCTCCGCTTACTTGCACAGATCCGCGACCAGGCCGAGGTATGGCAGGTAGAGTCGGCGGCGGTCCCAGCGTTCGACGGCTGCCCGGCGCGAGGCTTCACGGCGACGGGCAATGGCGGCGGGGTCCTTCAGCAGGTCGAGGAGTGCAGCCACGGCGGCGTCGACGTTTCTACCCGGGTAACTGATCCCGGTATCGGTCGAGTGCACCCACTCGGCGCATTCGCCGGGGTTGCTGTTGAGGATCGCCAGACCGGCGGCCCAGTAGTAGAAGATCTTGTTGGGCATGAGGACGAGGGCTTCCGGCCTGATCGCGTTCCAGCCGATGTCGCAGCGACTCACCGTGGCGGCCCAGTCCTCGAACGGAGCAAAGCCGAGGAACGTCGCGCGGTCCGAGCCGGCCAGGATTTCGCGGACCTGCGGTTCGAGTTCGCCGCGCCCGCTGAAGATGAAGCGGACGTCCGGCCTTTGTTCGAGGACGCGGGCGGCGGCGCGGGCGATGGTGAGGACGTCGTATCCGTGCGAGTAGCTGCCGCTGTAGACGATCCACGTTTCGCCCGCCTGTTTGTGCGGCAGGAGACATCGCCCGCGAGCGACGGCCTCGTCGAAGGCGGCCAGATCGATGCCGATGGGGATTTCCTCGCGGCGATAGTCGGATCGGTCATAGCGTTTGGGCTCGTCCGCGTAACCGGCGGCGACACCGACGACGGCGTCGGCCAGAGCGTAAGCCTTGCGATTGGTGCGGACAAACGGCGCGAGCAGGACCGACGACGCCCAGCGGAGAGAGGCCGGCATGAGCAGGCGGAAATTGTCTACCCAGATATCCTGCACGTCGATGATGAGCCGGGCGGCCCGAGGTTTGAGGGTCGAATACAGCCTCGATCAGATGCTTGGGCAACCCCTCCTTCAACACAACTCTAT
>JAPKGY010000443.1 GCA_026647385.1 Phycisphaerae bacterium
ATGAAGGTCGAGATCGTCTCGGCCGACCACCAGAACAAGGCCGACGTCGGCTCGAGCGTCGCGCGCCAGTGGTACGACGTCGACAAGGTCGACGCGATCTTCGACGTGCCGAACTCGGCGGTGGCACTGGCAATCAACCAGTTGACGCGCGAGAAGGGCAAGGCCTTCATCGACTCGTGGGCGACGACGGCACGTACGAGTTCTCCTACAATCGCAGCCGGAGCATGCAGTACCCGCCCTGCGATTGAGACGGTATCACGCGAGCCGGCGTCAAAACCGCGCGCAGCCCCCACAGTCCGGCTTTCGAGGATCCGCGAGCCCGGCGGCCCCTGGCGACGGGAGCTGTCCGTCGTGGGTCTGAAACGCGGCGGCCGCACTTCAGAGCCCCAAGCGGCAGCGCGGGGCCTGCATTTCAGAGCCCCAAGTCGGCGTATTCGGAGATCCGTCCTGGTCGCCGCGGCGACCGGACTGCTCCGGGCTTCGAAAAGGAGCCCACCGCAAACGGTCGCGCCCCCGACCGCGGGGGCCGGGCCCGGCCCCCTTGACAGGCCGGACAAACCGTGCTAACGTGGATAACAGTTATCCACGTTAGAGGGTTTGTTCGATGCTGACCCGCACCACGATCACGGCGATTCGGACGCTGATCTACATCGGCTTGCATCCCGAGGGTGAGCCGCTGTCCATTCGCCGGGTGGCTGAGCAACTCGGCGAGTCCCCCACCTACCTGGCGAAGGTTGCCCGGCAACTGGTGAGGGCGGGGATTCTGAAGGCTCGGCACGGGGTGACCGGCGGGATGGGGCTGAACCGTCCGCCCGAGGCGGTCACGCTGCTGGCGGTCGTGGAGGCCTGCCAGGGCGCGATCCTGGCGGATTTCTGCCAGGAAACGCGGACGCTGGACGGGGTGTGCGGCTTTCACGCCGCCGCCGCGGGACTGCACAAGGCGATCGTCCGATCTCTATCGGGCTGGACGCTGAGTCAATTCATCGACCGGCCTGGCCCCTCCGGCCGCGGCTCCGCGGTTATTCCGTGCATGGTGCAACTGCCCGCTACCGAGGCGACGAGCGCGTCGAATGGGAAGCGGCCGCATCCTGGGAGGGTTGCAGGCCGCCCGTCGCGTACCCACCACGGAAGGATCGGAAGGTGAGGCATGCACACCGCTGTGCCGCTCAAGGTTGAGGTGCCCGGCCCCGGCTATCACCGGAACCTGATCTCCTGTCAGGCGGCCTGCCCGGTTCACACGGATGCCCGCGGCTACGTCCGGGCGATCGCGGCGGGTGATTTCGAGCAAGCCTATCTGATCGCCCGCGGTCCGAACCCGTTCGCCTCGATCTGCGGCCGGGTGTGTGGAGCGCCGTGTGAAGCCGCCTGTCGGCGCGGCAAGGTCCCGCGCGTCGATGCCGACGGCCGATTCGTCGCGAACGATCGTCCGATCGCCATTCGCGCGCTCAAACGGTTCGTCTGCTCGCAGTACGGGCCGGAGGCTCGCCCGCCGGAGGAGGTTCTGTCAGCGGTGCGACGCCACGTTCCGGCCGTCGCCGGCGACGCCGAGGAAATGGCCGCCCTGCTCCGCGCCAACGTTTCCGGCGACGTGATTCCGGCCCGGGGCGAGCGTATCGCCATCGTCGGGGCGGGGCCCGCGGGGCTCGCAGCCGCTCACGATCTGGCCTTGTTGGGATTCGCGCCCGTCGTGTACGAGTCGGAGCCCGTGCCGGCGGGCATGCTGGCGGTCGGCGTTCCCGCGTATCGCCTGCCCCGGGAGCTGATCGCCCGCGAGGTCGCGGTCATCCAGGCGTTGGGCGTGGAGATCCGATGCGGAACGACGGTCGGACGGGATATCTCGTTGGCGCAACTTCGTCGGGAGCATGCGGCCGTCCTGATCGCGGTCGGCGCGAAGGCGTCGCGCAGCCTGGGCCTGCCTGGCGAGCGCGGCCCGCGCGTGTACGGAGGGGTCGATCTGCTGCGCGCCGTCTCGCTCGGATCGGCGATCGACATCGGGCGCGAGGTGGTGGTTCTGGGCGGCGGCAACGTGGCTTACGACGTGGCGCGGACGGTGCTGCGTCAGATCGCCTATGACACGGCCCGCACGGCGGCCCGCCTGCCGGGCACAGGTCGCGTACACTTGGTGTCGCTCGAAACGCTCGAGGAGATGCCGGCCGACACCATCGAGATCATCGAAGGCGACGAGGAAGGGATACATCGCTTGAACGGCTGGGGACCGGTCGAGATCGAGCGCGATTCCAACGGCCTGGTCCTGGGGGTTGTTTTGCGCCGCTGCGTGCGGGCGTACGACGCCGATCGCCGGTTCGCTCCCCAGTTCGACGACTCGGATCGGCAACACATCCCCTGCGATACGGTGCTCCTGGCGGTCGGACAATCGACGGACTTGGGTTTTCTCAAGGAGGGCGGCGCGGACATCGAACAGAGCCGACCCGGCTGGCCCAACATCGATCCGCGGACGCTGGCGACGACGGCGCCGGGCGTGTTCGTCGCGGGCGATCTGGCTCATGGGACGCGGTTGCTGATCGACGCGGTCGCGTCGGGCAAGGCGGCCGCCCGGTCGATTTACCGCTACGTGACGGGCCACACGGTCACGATGGAATCGCTCACCGCCCACATGGCGTTGCCGCGCTATCAGCGTGAACCCGGCTACGAGGCGATCCGCCGGGTATCGCCCGCGACGGTGGCTCCGCACGAACGGCTGGTGCATCCTGAAGTGGTCGTCGAGCGTGTTTACACGCCGCTTGAGGCGATGCGCGAGGCGTCCCGCTGCCTGGACTGCGGCGTGACGCCGGTGTTTGACGGCAGCCGTTGCGTTCTGTGCGGGGGATGCGTGGACGTGTGTCCGACGCAATGTCTGAAGCTGGTTTCGCTCGGCGACATCGAGCGATCGGAGCCGTTCGAGGCGGCTGTGCGCGGCGCGATACCCGGTGTGGACGACTGGGGCGTCCACTCGGCGATCCTGAAGGACGAGGATCGCTGCATCCGCTGCGCGGCTTGCGCGATGCGGTGCCCGGCGGATGCCATCGACATGGAACGAGTGACGTTTACCACCCATTGGAGGAGCCGATGACTTCCCAGCCCCCGCCCAAGCCTTCGCGCCTGGATCCGGAGCCCGTGGCCCGCCGTGACTTTCTCGGTATCGCGTCGATCTGGGCCGCCGTGGGCGCCATGGCGTTCGCGACGATCGGCATGATTCGCCTGCCGAAGGCGGCGGTGCTGTCGTCGCCGTCGCGGAAGTTTCGCGTCACGTTGCCCGAGTCGCTCGCGGCCGGCCAGGCCTACGTACCGCCGGGGCGATCCGTGGCCCTGTTTCGCGACGCCGAGGGCGTGTACGCCATTTCACTGATCTGCACGCACCTTGGCTGCGTGGTCAAGACTCAGCCCGAGGGCTTCGAATGCCCGTGCCACGGTTCGCGATTCCACGCCGACGGAAGCGTGACGAAGGGGCCGGCGCCCAAGCCGCTGCCCTGGTGCAAGGTGGCGGGGGCGGGCGGCAGCTTCATCGTCGATGAGGACGTTACGGTGCCGGCGGGCACGAAGGTGAAGGCATGAGCAACGCGTCGTCCTCATCACCACTCCGCACCTTCGCGGCCAATCTGGCCGGCGCCCCCCGGCGCATCCTCCGGTCGGCGATTCGGACGGGCCTGCCGCGAACCGACCGGACGCGCTCCACCTTCGTTTTCAGCAACGTTTTCCTTCACGTGCATCCGGTGCGGACCCATCGCTGGAGCCTGCGCTGGACGGCGACCCTGGGGCTGGGAATCGCGGCGGCGGCCGCCTTCCTGGTCACGCTGATCACGGGCGTCCTGCTGATGTGTTATTACAAGCCGTACCCGGATGTCGCGTACGCCTCGATCAAGGACATCCATTTCGTCGTGCCCACCGGGCGATTCATCCGGAACATTCATCGCTGGGCGGCCAACGTCATGGTGGTGACTGTTTTTCTGCACATGGCCCGCGTCTTCTACACGGGCGCCTACCGGAAGCCGCGGGAGTTC
>JAPKGY010000444.1 GCA_026647385.1 Phycisphaerae bacterium
CAAGCCGGCTGAGCTTGTCGCAGAAACGGCGGACGGCACCCGCAATCTGACTGTTGACGCCGCCGGCAACCCGGTTGCCCCAAGCCTCCCGGGCCAGGGTCAATATCGCGCCGCATTGGGGCATGGTGGTGGGATGGCGCAGGCGGTTACAGAGCCCGTACATGCCGTTCAACTGACTCACGAGCAGCTCGCCCGCGCCGATCGCCTGTTCGAGCCGGTACCGCCCGTCGGGAATGCCGCCGGATTCGCCGGCCGGGGCCGCCTGCGGCTCCGCCTCCACATCGGCGAAACCCGCGAGCTGCTCGGCGAGCTGTTCGACCTGCTCTTTCAAGGTCTCGATCGCCTGCGTACATTCCCGCTGCTCGCATTCTAGATCTGTAAACTTCTCTCGACAGGTGTCGAGCTTTCCCGCTTTCGTGCCCAGGAGCGAGGACATGAGGCCGGTCCACGACACCGATTCCAGTTCGCCGATCTCCTCGCGCACCTGGTCGAGATAGATCCCGATCGTGTCCAGGCGATAGACCTCGCGGTCCAACGCCTCGCGAGCGTCGGCCAGGGTCCGTTGGAGCTGGTCGCGGGCCGCCCGCCGGTCCTGAATCGCTTCCGCTGGGTTATCGGACTGCTCGCTCATGGTATCTCCGATCCGCCGGGCCCATGCTTCGGAGGGGGCGGAGGCCCGGGCTATCCGGGTCTTCGGCCGGATCGGAGCGGCAAATGAGATCTGACCCGGTCCGGACCGGGACAGGCCGGGTGAAAAACGCTTCCCGGGCCGTCTCCGACTGCACACCGCGGGCGCATAAAAAACCCGGCCTCGCCCTTGTGGGGACGAGACCGGATTTGGGAGAATCCCTCGATTCACTCCACCGCCATCCGTGGCTCGAATCAAGCGCCTTCCGTGGCTATTTCGTTCACCGGAGCAGTGACAGCACGTTCTGAGGCAGCTGGTTGGCCACACCCAGAATGGAAGTCGTGCTCTGGACCAGGATCTGGGCCCGGGTCATGGCGGCGACTTCCGACGCGATGTCGGCGTCCCGGATGGCGGACTCCGCCGCCGTGACGTTTTCCAGCGCGACGCGCTGGCTGTTGATATTGGTTTCGATCTGGTTGCGTTGCAGTCCGCCGAGTCGGCCTCGCAGGACAGCCACCTGCTGGATCGCCTCGACGAGGATCCGCTCCGCCTCGGCCGTATAGCCGGCGTTGACCGCCCGGCTGCCGCCGTCCTTGATCGTGTAGAGGTATCCGACGTCGGCGTTACCGAGGCTGCTGCTGCCCACGTTGGGGATGCCGATCGAGACCTGGCCGCTCGTGTTGACCTCCGGCCCGATCTGGTAAGTCGCCCCACCGCCGGTAATCTGGAAGGTGGTGGTGCCCAGGATGGTACCGCGGTCGGCCGTCAGCAGCAGGTGCAGGTCGAGGCCGTTGGCCCGCAAGGACGCCTCCAGGCCCTGGACCGATGCCCGCTGCCCGTTGATCAGCACGCCGGCGTCCTGGCCGTCATCGCTGGCGGTCGAGCCGGTCGAGACGATAAAGCTGCCGTCGATGGGCTTGACGGACACCATGGCATCGCTGCCGTAGGCCTGACTGTTGATGTAGACCTTGTTGTCCGAGCTGGCCACCGCGGACACGCCGGTCGCATAGCTCACCGCGTTAATGCCCGAGGCAATGCTCGCCGCCGTCGAGCCGGAGATGAAGGACAACACTTCCGTGCCCGTGGTGCCCGCGACCTGTATGGTCACGTTCTCGGTCAAGCCCGCGCCCGCGGAGAACACCACCTGCGCGGTCTGAGCGGACTGGGTCACTTCCACGGTCACGTTCTGGTACGAGCCCTTGGGCACGCGGGCTCCGAAGACCGTCAAGGTCGAAATCGCCGAGGCTTTGATGCCCGACGTCGTATACTCGTAATTGCCGTTGATCAGCTTCTGGCCGCCGAACTGCGTGGTGTTCGCGATCCGGTCGATCGCCTCGATGATCGAGTCGATCTGCAACTGGTCGGCCTTCAGCTCCTCCTCGCTGTTCGCACCGAGGTTGGCTGCGTGGATGATCAGGCCGCGAATGTCCAGCAGCAGCGACGAGATCTCGTTCAGCGCGCCTTCAGCCGTCGAGATCACGTTGATCGCGCGCTGCGAGTTCTCGATCGCCTGGCTGATCCCGCGCATTTCGTTGCGCAGGGTCTCGGAGGCGATGAGCCCCGCCGGGTCGTCACGGCCGCGATTGATTCTCAGGCCGCTGCTCAACCGCTCGAGGCGGGTTTTCAAATCGGCCTGATTGGCCGCCAGCCGGTGGATGGCTGTAATCGAGGGGATGTTCGTGTTGATGACACTCATGGTATCCTCCCTGACAGTCGGGCAAGTATCCGTTCTTGCGCCGGAAGGGACACAGCCTTGTGTCCCATGGGCCGAAGCTCCTTCGCGTTGGGTCGGAAGCCTCGACCGGAACCCGACCCGCCAGCGGCGGATTCCACCGCCCCTCATGCGGGGTGACCCGTGGACCCGGTCTTGAAACAGATCCACAAGCCGATTCGATCAGGCTGATCATTCCCATCAGCCCCCCACCATCCCTGGTGAGTCGCCGCGACTCGGCTCCATGACCACCGCTCGCGGCTTGGACGACCTGTTGCGGGCCGCCATCGCCTTGAGGCTCGATCCATCAGGCCTGGACGGATCTCGCCAAAGGCATTCGGGATTTCGACTGATTTCCCGGACCCTCTTTAGTTATAAATAATAAGTCCGAAATCCTGCTGGCATAATGAGATATCGGACGTGGCGTCTCCCTCCGTAGACCGCCATTGCCCGCCGCAATCGGCCCCCGGACTCGGGCAGATCGCCCCGGAAGGACCCGATCCAGCCCACTGCGGTGGCCTCTGGCCCCGCCGCCGACGTTCCCACCCATCCGCCCGGACCGGCCGCTGAACTCCGGCGGGTATCGTCGACCGCCCCTTATCGGACTTGAAACCTGTTCCTCATCGCGTGTTTCGCGAATTTCGCGGTTCCATGAGTTCGATCAGAAATCTCATCGGCCATGGCAATCCCGACTCCAGACGATTCCTACTCCGCGGGCTGCGAGGCCGTCTCCGGCGGAACATGGTTCGGGCCGGGACCCTGGTATTGCTTCCAATACAGTGCCTTGAACGGATTGATCCGCGGCGCGGTCTGGTACGCCTCTTCGTTGACCAGGCAGGGCAAAGTCTCATCCCACCATGCGTCATAGGCCTTGGCGAGCCGGGCCGCCACCTCGGGATGTTGAGCGGCGAGGTTCTTGGTTTCGCCGGGATCGGTTTGCAGATCGTAGAGCTCTCCCAGATCGCCTTTGGGGAAGTACAGATACTGCCGCCAGCGCACGCTGCACGCGCCGAACTTGACCGGGGGCGTGCCTGGCGCCCATCGGCCAACGTGCGTAAAGAGCATCCGGTCGTCATGCCACCGGGCGGCTGCATCCTGCAGAAGCGGGATCAGACTGAAGCCTTCAAACCCGGCACGGGTCTCGGCCGACACCGTCGCACCCGCCAGTTCCACCAGCGTGGGGAAGAGATCCACGTGCGCGGTCAGCGCCCGGACCGGCCCCGGCTTCAGCGTTCCGGGCCATCGCCACAAACACATCGCCCGGGTACCGCCGTTGTGCGCGGTGAGCTTGCCGCCCTTCATCCCGGCGTTGAAGATCCGGCAGCCGGCCGTCCCGCCGTTGTCGTTCATGAAAATGACCAGGGTATCGCGCTCGAGCCCCCACTCCTCCAACCTGGCCATCAGCCTGCCGACGTTGTCGTCGATGTTCGTAATCATGCCCAGGAACTTGGCTGCCTCGACGGGCGCGGAACCCTTCCTGCCTTGGTCTCGAGTCTTGCCTTCCTGGCCGACCTTGGCATCGCCCGCCGGGAAATAAGACGCCAGTCGGCCGGCGTACATCTTCTCGTATTCAGCCGGCACCTCGTGAGGCTGATGCGGCGCGTTCGTGGGAATGTAACAGAAGAAAGGCCGATCGCCCTTGCGATCCTTGATCGACTGAAGTAGCTGTTTCCGGGCGCATCGCCGCAACTTCCCGGAAAAGTTTGACCGATCCCTCCCGCCCCGTGAATAAACACCTCGTCGAAGCCGCGACGCTGCGGCTGATAGGCTTCCTCGTCACCGAGATGCCACTTGCCGAAAATACCGGTGGCGTATCCCGCGGACTTGAGCACCTCAGCCAGGGTCGTGGCCTTCAGGCTCATCCGCTCGCGTTCGTGGATCGTGTGGGTCACCCCCGACTTGAACTCGTGCCTGCCGGTGAAAATCGAACACCGCGTCGGCGCACAGGTGGGGCTGACCTGGAAATCCTCGAACCGCACACCCTCGTCGTAAAACCGGTCGATGTGGGGCGTTTTGATGACCGGGTTTCCGTTGCGGGCGAGGTCGCCGTACCCCTGGTCGTCGGTGAGGATCAGGATGACGTTGGGCCGTCGCCCAGCCAGTCCGGATCGGGCATCGCCCCGGGAGGCGGTTTGACCGAGGCTGAGCACCGCCAGGCAAGACGCCAACGCCCGGGACACACCTCCGGCATTTGCAAGATTCGGCATGGGGCCACTCCTTGTGTTTCGCCGAAATGATACCGGTTGCGGCGTTCGCCAGCCATTCGATCGCGCCCGAATTCGACGCGCGACCCGGTCACCGGCGCGCCCCTCATGGTTTCGGCCGTTGTGGGGTGACTCGCCTGGTCAGCGGTGGCCTGGGCGAACTCGTTCGCCCGTGGTGTCTGCAAGCAAGACACGGGCCAACGAATCAGCCCATGCCCCCCGGCCGAAACGGTTCCGGACCGCTCGTCGCCGGGGCGCACAATCCGCTTGACGATCGCGGCGAGCCCGCTACAATCTGGATACAAAGGTCCAGTTATCTCGCCCCGGACGGCGTTCGCCTTTCGGCGGGCGGATTTCAGGTCGGTTCGACGCGAGCGCGGATCGGGCGCTACCATTAACAGAATCCGATTCAGAGGATAACCATGAGCGATACGCCACAAGGAAAACCGATCGAGCCCCACATGATGCTCCCCGATCTGTTGCGGGAGTATCCGCAGGTTCGCCCGGTCTTCGACCGCTATGGTCTGCGCGGATGCGGCGGCGTACACGGGCCGGCGGAATCCATCGAATACTTTGCCCGGGCCCATGGGGTGGAACTGGACCGCCTGCTCGACGAGTTGCGGACAGCCGCCGGCTCGCGCGAGGTCAGCCTGCCGGTGGCGGGCCAGGAACGCAGCGCGATGGACGCGTTGGCCGACGGGATCTACCGTCGATTCTTCAAGGGCGGACTCGCCATCGTCTTGACGGCTGGGGCCACGTGGGGGGCTCTGCTCCTGACCCGGATCGCGATGGCTCACGACTTCACCGCGATCTCGATCCACGACATCAACGCCCACGGTCACGCCCAGATCTTCGGCTGGGTGGGGATGTTCGTCATGGGATTCGCCTACCAGGCTTTTCCGCGCATGAAACACACCCATCTGTGGCGCCCGGATCTGGCCAATCTGACGTTCTACCTGATGTTGGCCGGCATCATCGCCCGGGTGATCGGGGAACCCCTGTACCAGTGGCCCCTGCTGCGCAGCCTGGCGGTGGCCGGCGCGCTGGCCGAGATCGTCGCCATCGGGCTGTTCATCTTCATCATCCTGAACACCTTCTGGCAGAGCGGCAAACCGATCGAGGTCCACGAGTGGTACATCCTGGCGTCTCTGGGCTTCTTCGTGATCCAGGCGGTCTATGAACTCGGCCTGCTCGTCGCCACGACGGCCGTCAATACGCTGCACGAACTCCTGCCGCTCGTGGCCACGTATCAGTCCCCCCTGCGCGATCTGCAGATCCACGGGTTCGCCATGATGATCATTCTCGGCGTGGGCCTGCGGATGTTTCCCGCCTTGTTCGGGTTCCACTCCCCGAGCACGCAAGCCAAGGGGCTGGCTTTCGCGCTGCTGTTCGTCTCCATCCTCGGGGAGGCGGCCTTCTTCATCCTGTACCGTGTGTCGGGAGAGAGAGGTTGGATCGGGCCGTTGTATCTGTGCGTCCTGGTGCTGGCGGCGTCGAGTATCGCACTGACCGGGAGGTGGGGACTGCTCGCTCGGCCCACGGAGCGCGATCGGAGCATCAAGTTCATCCGGGCAGCCATCGTGTGGCTGCACCTGTCGATGGTCATGCTCGTGGCGGCTCCGCTCTACATCCACCTCTATCTGCCGGCCGTCGGATCGTCGACCGAGGGAGGTCAACTGGCGCTGCAGATCGGATTCTCGCACGCGTACTACGGCGCCGTCCGCCACGCAATCACCGTGGGCTTCATCAGCTTGACCATTCTGGGAATGGCCGGCAAGGTCGTGCCGACACTCATGGGCGTGGACGTACGCCGCCTCCGCCCTCTGTGGCTGCCGTTCGCGCTGGTCAATACCGGCTGCGCGATGCGGGTCTTCTTCCAGATCGCCACCGACCGGTTCGACTGGGCCTATCCGCTCTCCGGAGCGAGCGGGCTCCTGGAAGTCACCGGAATTGCGATCTGGGGGGTACACATCGTCCGAATCATGCACGGCTGGCAGCCGGCGGGCGCCCCGGCGAGCGAACCGATGACCCGGATCACCGCGGACGACAAGATCGGGCTGATCGTTGCGCGGTACCCGCGAACGCTTCCGATGCTGATCGACCGCGGCTTCAAACCGCTGAGCAACCCCATCGCCCGTAGAACCGTGGCCATGGCCATCTCCGTCCGCCAGGCAGCTGCCCAGCACGGCGTCGATCTCGACGAACTGCTCGACGCCCTCAACCGCTGCGCGTTCGGCCAGCCCGAGCCAATCCGGGAAACCTCCTCATCGCAGTGAGCGGGTCATACAAATTCCGTTTCAACCGGTGCGCGCCGGGACACGTAAACAGAACCCCCATGACGGGGGCGTCGAAGATCCCAAGACATCCAACACGCCCAGTTACCCGGCCGCATCGCCTGGGCGGCAACCGAGGTGAACCGAAAACTCCTCGGACAGTTCTCTCATCCGCTGGTCCTTTGAGCCTTTCGGGACGCACTGACTGTCCCTCATTATCAATTACCGTCAGGCAGCCTGAACTCCGCGGCAAGCGGCCGACTGGGGCAATAGCCTCGATCATCTTCAAGCCGACAGTATCGGTGGTTGCCCCAGCGGGGCAGTAGCCCCGGTGTTGCTGCCGTGGCCGAGTTGGCTTATGCTTCAGCAATGACATCTGCGGAACACGTCTGCTCGATCACTCCTTCCCCCTGACCGCGTAACTCTGTTGACGAACACCGGGAGGAACGACATTTTGAACCGGCTCCGAGTGGCCCAGGTCATGCCGGCCAATTCCGTGTCCAGGTACTTCGTACTGAAGCAGAACATCCGGGCGCCGACTCCGCCGGCTGTCCCGCGGTAATGGATGATGTTGCCGTAGGCGTCGTACTCGAAGTGGGCTGACGTCG
>JAPKGY010000445.1 GCA_026647385.1 Phycisphaerae bacterium
ATTTTTTGATGGACGAGGCGAGCCGCTACAAGTTGAGTGCGACCTATGCGATCTTCACCTGGGCTTATGACGCCTTCGATGCGCTGAATTTTTTGCGGGCAAGGCTTTGCACGTCGGCCGGCGGGCTTACGACACCGTGGTCATTCCCCCGATGACGGAGACACTGAACCCCAAGACGGTCGCGCTGCTTGGCGCGTTCCTCAAGAGCGGCGGCAAGGTCTTCAGCCTTTGCGAACCGCCCGCCCTGGTCGAGGGCCGACCGAGCGAGGACGCGAAGGCTTTGGCGAAAATGACGGGCTGGCAACAGGTAGACGAAGCCAGCCTGCTCGAAACGCTGCTGGCAGCCCAGAGCCGGAGGTTGTCGCTAAGGCAGGCCGCCGATGACAAGGGCATTGTGTACCACATGCGCCGGCAGTTGGCCGACGGCGATCTGCTCTTCATCGTGAATACGAGCATCGAGCACCCGGCCGGCGGCACGATCGCCGCCCCGGCCGGCGGCATCGAGCGGTGGGACCCGCAGACGGGCGCAATCGAAGCCTACCCGTTCGAACGGAACGGCGACGGGGTGACGGCCTCCTTCAACCTGCCGCCGTGCGGGAGCCTGCTGGTGTTCCTGTCCGACGGCCGCGGGCAACCGACAACCGTCCCGACGGAGGAAACCACGATCATCAAGCCAAGCGGCGACGCGAGAATCACTCGCGATCAGCCGAACGTGCTCACCCTCGATTACGTCGACCTGGTCGTGGGCAAGGAGAATCGGAAGGATCTGTACTTCTGGCAGGCGAACGATCTGGCGTTCAAGGCACACGGACTGGCAGCCAACCCCTGGGACTGCGCGGTCCAGTTCAAGGACGAGATCATCCGGCAGCGGTTCCCGCTGGAGAGCGGCTTCGAGGTGAGCTACCGGTTCACGATTGCCGATCGCGTGCCGGAGGAGCTCGCTATCGTCATCGAAAGGCCGGACCTGTACGAAATCACCTGCAACGGCCGGAAAATCGAGGCCAAGCCGGACGCATGGTGGTTGGAGCCAGGGTTCGGGAAGCTGGACATCCGGGCGGCTGCCCACGTGGGTGAGAACGTCGTGACCTGCAAGGCGTCGCCGTTCACGATCTGGCACGAGATCGAACCGGCCTACGTGCTGGGCAGTTTCTCGGTCGAGCCGGCGGATCGCGGATTCGTCGTGAAGCCGCCCTCACCGATAAAGTTCGGACCGTGGAACGTGCAGGGCGGGCCGTTCTATGGTGCCACCGTGACGTACGAGGAGCCATTCGAGCTTTCGTCGCCCTCGGGGCGATACGTCGTCTCGCTGCCGGCCTGGTATGGGAGCGTGGCGAAGGTCACCGTGAACGGCCAGCCGGCGGGCTATATCCAGAGCCAACCCTGGGACTGCGACGTTACCGGGCTGGTCGCCGGCGGGACCAATATGGTGAAAGTGACCGTCTTCGGCACGCTGAAAAACACGTTGGGCCCGCATCACGGCAACCCGTTGCCGGGACTCGCCTGGCCCGCTGGATTCCGCAAGGCACCGGAGACGGGCCCGCCGGCGGGTGTAACGTACTCGACGTTCGGATACGGGCTGTTCGAGCCGTTCGTGATCAAGCAGGTGAGCACGAGTAAGTGAACAGGGCCGCATAATAGGCGAGGTATGGTCCGCCTCGTGCGAGCGGCCGGGCGAGTCGCCGTGGCGACCTGCGGTTCTTTGCTCCCTTGTTTCGTCGGACTTTTCGAGATTCCGAGGCGGAATCGCGGCGCACATGAAAGACGTGAAAGGATGAACCGGCCGATGTCGAGCATCCCGAAAACCCGAATGTCGTTTGGAAACCCGCATTATCGTGCGATCGTCGCGGCGGTGTTGACGATGGTCTCCGCGACCGGGAAGGCTGGTGCCGGCGATATGGTCAAGCCGCCGGCGACGGACATCATCGACGCGGCGACGGCCAGGCAAATGCTGGCCTATCTCGAGGACATCAACGGCTGGATCATGTCGCTCGACCTCGGGTCTGGGAAGCTCAAGGGTCTTGCGCCGAAGGAGTCGCCGGAGCACATCTTCATCAACGGCAACTTCGCCCGGGTGCTGCTGGCATCGGCGGGCATGACCGGCAACCAGGCGTATCGCGACGAGGCTTTGCGCTGGTGCGATACGCTCTATCGCCAGCAGCAGTTGACCATTTCGTCCAAACTGAATGAAGCGGGCTTTTGGCCGGACATGGGCCGAAAAGGCAACATCTACTTCGGCGACATGGGGACGGCCGCCACCGCCCTGGCGATGGGTTATCGTCGAGCCGACGCCAGGCGGCAAACCTTGTATTTGACCGCGATGGAGCGAATGGCCCGGTTCGTCCGCGAAGGCACGCTCGTTGATCCGCAGGACGAAGGGCGGAAAGCCTGCGACGGCTGGATCATCAAGGCCGGACCGGACGCGGGCGCGCTCGGCTGCGGATACCTCAGCGGGCACCTTAGCACGATCCGCTATACGGTGGCTACGTCGAACACGGGGGCGACGTTCTTCCCCGAGTTGTACTCCCTCACCGGCAAGGAGGAGTACAGGAAGATCGGCGCCGACGCCGTGCGGTGGATTCTGAAGATCCGCAAGCCCAGCGGCGAGATTCCGTATACGCTGGACGGCCAGGATTACGCGGAATGGCCGCTGGATACGATGTCGTACTGCGGCGAGGGCTTCATATCGGCTGACACGTACCTTAAGGATACCGATCTGCACGAGTGGCTCGGCAAGGAGATGAAATTGAGCGTGCAATGGCTCCTCGACTTGCAGAACAAGGACGGCTCCTGGGGCAAGCTGCGCAGCTCGGATCAGCAGCGGAGCCCGCGGTGCGTGTCGGTCCTGACGTGGTATTACCGTACGTTCGACCCGGACCCCGCGATTGCCCGAGCGGTGCGGAAGTACTGCGAATTCCTGCTCGATCCGGTCAACAGCAAGGCGTACGGGGTGAAGGAACTGGTCAAGACGACCGGTTTCGTGGGCCTGGCGGTGGCGGAGCTTCTCGCGCCGGGCAGCACGTTCTGATCTCCGATCTGCGTGCAACACAAACGGGGACTAATGCCAAAACGGATTGGTTGACCTCGACGGATCCCACGGAAACGCCCGCGCGGCGATCGAAACAGAAACGAAAGGCGACCCGCGGCTCTTTAGAGTTACGACACTCCGACCGACGCGATCGGCCAAGTGAAGTACGGTATCGGAGCGATCTTTCGGTTATGATCCCTGCATGATCAAAGGCATCCAGGACTGGCAGCGCGGGCGCGACGAAGGGTCACTGCGGGCGGCGGTGAAAACGGCTCGCGGCGCGGGTTTTGACGCGTTCGAGCCGATCCTCGGTGAAGGGGGTCTGTTGTCAGCGACGGCGGATGAAGCGGATATCCGACTCGCGGCTGAGATCATTCGGAACGAAGGGCTGACGGCCGCCGGTCTTTCCTGCGATTGGCCAGTTTTCGCGTCGTTATCATCGACCGAACCCGTGGCACGAGCGCGGGCCCGCGAAATCGTGTCCGCCGGGCTCGATCGGGCGGCCTGGCTGGGCACAAAAACCCTGATCGTCGAGGCCGGCCACCGCTCGAAGACGGATGAGGCGGGCGGGCGGCACATCGGCTACGCGGATGCGCTCGACGCGCTGTTCGCATCGCTGGAGGGTCTGCACTTCGAAGCGGAATCCCGCGGCGTCGTTATCGCACTGCAAGGTCCGGCTGGTGGCTTTCTCCTCTCTCCGGTGGAAACGCGGGACCTGATCGACGCGATCGGATCGGCCTGGGTCCGGCTCTGTCTCGACGTGCCGGCTGTCCGCCGGCACGGGTGTCCGACCGACTGGGTCGACACGCTCGGGGCGAGAATCGCCCAGGTCCGCGCCGGACCGGCGGACCTGAGCAGCCGGGAAGGCGGCGCGTGGGTCGCGGCGTTGAGGCGGGCAAAATATGCCGGGCCGATAACCTGCGTCGGCGGCGAGCGGGTGGCCCTGGCCCGGTCC
>JAPKGY010000446.1 GCA_026647385.1 Phycisphaerae bacterium
CATTCAGCGGGTCGTAGGCTCCCAAGGTCATGCTCACGAAGTACTGCGTGTTGTTGACGATCGCGACGCGGACAGTGCCCCGCGATCCGGGCGTCGTTCCGCCAAGCGAGACCGTATTGTTGATCCAGAACTCGGGCAGCCCGCAGGAAAGGCTCAGGGCCACGCAGCCGGCGGATACCCATGCCGCCCCGCGAGCGGCCCATCGTTGTCGTTTGCCAGACATTGGCTACTCTCCTTCAGCGCGTCGCACGTCAGAGCGGCGGCTTCCCGGGACTGGTGGTGCGCGCCCCAGGGCAACCTTAGGCTTCACCGGGAGTCGCTGTCAACCACCGGGGGATGCATCGGCCCATTGGCCGGCGGTTCTTGAACCATCCGTGCATCCCCGTCTTTCGGAAAACGCCGCCCCGTCGCCCGGTGGGGCCGCATGCGCCATCGAATCCGCCGCCGAGCACGCACTTGAACCCACGAGTGGAGACGGCTAAGGTCACCGGCCATGGACGCTTCCGGGCGCATCATCATCAACGACCGCTGCCTCCGCGGCCCGCTCACGGGCGTAGGGCACTACGTGGCGGAGCTGCTCGCCCGGATGCCGAGGGAGGCCCCGGACCTCGAAGTGTTCGGTTTCTATTCCGGCTGGCGTACCGGCCGACCGCCGACCCCGCGGAGACCCGCCGATCGACCCTCCCGTCCCGCCCGGCGGCCGCCCTGGCTGATCCGCCGAACCGCCCTCACCCTCTACAACGCAGCCTTTCGCATCGCCGGCACGCTCAAGGGTTGCACGTTGTACCACGAACCCAACCATATCCCGGCCTCCTGGCGCGGACCGATCGTCACAACCGTTCATGACCTGTCCGTCCTCCGGCACCCTGAGTGGCACCCAGCCGACCGGGTCCGCTGGTACGAGAAGGATTTTTCCGCGGGCCTGGCCCGCACGACACACTTCATCACCGTCTCGCAATTCAGTAAACGGGAAATGACGCAGGTTCTCCACGTGCCGGCCGACCGCATCACCGTGATCGGGCTGGGGGTGCGCGAGGTCTTCAGGCCCAGACCGACGCAGGAGATACACGACCGATTGACTCGCCTCGGGCTGCCCAGCGATTACTTCCTGTACGCGGGCACCCTCGAGCCGCGAAAGAACGTGACCGGCCTCCTGGCGGCCTACGCGATGTTGCCCGCCGGCATCCGCCAACGCACCGCGCTGATCCTGGCCGGCGTCACCGGCTGGGGCCGGCAGGCCGTCGAGGAATGGATCGCCGGCCACCACCTCAACGGGCGCGTCCGCGTCCTCGGCTACGTCCAAGATGAAACGCTGGCCTTTCTGTATGCAGGCGCCCGCGCCCTGGTCTGGCCTACGCTCTACGAAGGCTTCGGCCTGCCGCCTCTGGAATGCATGGCCTGCGGAACTCCGGTGATCACCAGCAATCTTGCATCGTTGCCGGAAGTGACCGGCGAAGCCGCCCTGCTCGTCGACCCGCGCGATGAAAACGAATTGACCCACGCGATGTCCCGGATCGCCGAGGACGCGGATCTGACCGCCCGGCTTCGCGCCGTCGGCCTCACCCGAAGCGCCGCATTCTCGTGGCCCGACTGCGTCCGCGCGCACGCCGAAGTCTACCGGCAGACGCTAAACGCCTGCGCTGCCCTTCCTTCACACACTTCCCACCCTCCGAAGTCTACCGGCGGACGCTAAACCCCGGAGCAACCCCTCGCCCCTCGCGGTCAAACCTGCTCTAGACAGGAAGGCTGTTTGCCCGGCGTAAAAACAGGCTGCTGGTGCGTGCCAGATCGGGACGACAGAAGGAGGGAAGACTGACACGCACCAGCACCAGCCGGGCTCGGATTTGGGACATGGGCGTGAGAGCCCGGGTTACCCGTTCCGCCGTTAAACGGCGGATTTGCTTCTCAGACCCCCGACCTCACATGGACCTGGTCGTGAAACCAGGAATCCCGAAAATACCCGAAACCAACCCAAGGACCGATAACCTCGGACGACCGGGGGCTCAAATGAGCCCGCTCTCGGGAAAAGTCTCGACACGTTCACGCCCCCGATGGAGAGCAGACCCCCCAGGCCGCTGTTCCCCGGATTCAATCCCCCCCAGGCGAACCTTTGAGATCATCGTGGTTTTGCCGTCCGAGCTTTAGTTGGAATACCCTAGAACAAACCGTCGCGATGGGGCCGCCGAGAACGAACCCTAGGAAGGAATCGCAGACGAAACGGTCCCCTTGCCGGCGGTGCGCCTCGCGTTCGTAAGCCGCGGGTGCTAATTGAGTTATCCATCGAGAGTCAGCGGGCGCCGACCGCCCGGAGGTGACAGCGACGGCAGAGCGGGTAGAATACGGCCGTACGATCGGGCCATAGGGCAAACGCCGACCTGACCGCCGCTTCGCCGGCGGGATCCGCGCGAAGGAGAAAGCGATGCGACGATCCAGGGCACTGACGAGGCGACAGTTTCTAAACCGTTCGGCCGGCGTGGTCGGCTCGATGGCCGCCGCCCAGTCCGCGTGGGCGGCGGTCCGCAAGGTCGGCGCCAATGACCGGATTTCGGTCGCGGTGATCGGCGCCGGCGGCCGGGGCACCTCCGGCCTGCTGGACGCCCTGCGCGCGCCCGACGTCGCATGCGTAGCCCTGTGCGACGTCGCGGACTTCCGCATGGACGCCGCCTGCAAGCAGGTCGATGACCTGCTGACCCAGCAGAACCGCAAGGGGGGCAAGATCGAGCGATTCGGCGACTACCGCAAGCTGCTGGACCGCAAGGACGTCGACGCGGTCATCATCGCCACCCCGGACCACTGGCACTACCGCCCCTTCATGGCCGCCCTCGAAGCCGGCAAGCACATTTACCAGGAGAAACCGATGAGCTTCACCCTCGAGCAGGGCCTCGAGATGGTGGTGGCTGCAAAGAAGCACCCGGAGGTAGTCGTCCAGATCGGCACGCAGCGCCGCAGCGGCAAGCAGTACCCCAAGGCCAAGGCGTACATCGACGAGGGTCACCTGGGCAAGATCGTCATGGTCCGCTGCTACGACACACGGAACTGGTCGGTCGGCGGCGATCCGTTCGTCAAGAAGGGCCTCCCCGAACAACAGGTCGACTGGAAGCTGTTCGAGGAGCCGTGCCGGGAGAAACACCCGTACGATTCCTACCGATACTTCGCCTGGAGGTGGTACTGGGACTACGCCGGCGGGCTGGTCACGGACGTGGGCGTGCACGTCATGGACGTAGTCCACTGGCTGACCGGCAACAGCAACGTGAAGTCGGCCACGTGCAACGGCGGCGTTTATCTGTTCGACCACTGGGAGACGCCGGACGTGGTCGAGGCGGTATGGGATTACGGCACGCACATGGTCGCGTTCGTCAGCGAGTTCGGGAACGCCCGAACCGGGAGCGGACTGACCATTTACGGCACGAAGCAGACGCTCGAGGTGCGGGGCAACGACGTTTTCGTCTGGTCGGAAGATCAGCCGGACAAGCCCGTGCTCCAGATCCCGGCCGAGGACGGCAACCACCATTCCAACTGGCTGGACTGCATCCGGACGGGCAAGACACCGAACGCACCGGTCGAGCTGGGGCACAGCTCGCTGCTGCCGAGCCATCTGGCCAACCTCGCCTACACGACAGGCCGACGAGTCACCTGGGACGCCGCCAACCGGAAGGCAACGTGATAGCAGCATTCGTTCGTCGATACCTCGGCGGGAAAAAGCTGTTCGGTCGCGGGACCGCGGCCGTTGTCCCGGCCGCCTGCGCGCTAAGTCTGGCGGTCGGCTGCGCGGGCAGTCCTCGCATGCGCCTCGGCCCGGACGTGGCGCTGCCCGCGCGCTCGGTGGTGATCTTCTGGGCGGATGGCGTCGACCACCAGCGTTTCGACGAACTGGCCGCCGCCGGGCGACTGCCCCACATCGACCGCGTGTTCATCATATACCACCGGCTGTTCGCGATAGCGAAGATGTTTGCGGAAGCGCAGCGCCCCCTCGTGGTAT
>JAPKGY010000447.1 GCA_026647385.1 Phycisphaerae bacterium
CCGGCCGGCTGGGCATCCCCGCCCGCAGCGCATGTTGCCTCGGCACCGACGTCGTCGAGGAACTGTCTCGGTTGTGCGTGAATCTGGCCAGGGAGTATCCGCGGGCGGTCGTTTTTGCCGGCGAACTCTGTTTCGAGGACCCCAAGTGGTATCACCGCCTTTTGCACAACGACATCGCCTACGCCGTCCAGCGCCGCATCCGATTTGCCGGCCTGCCCATGGTCATTCTTCCCTACGTCCTGCGGAAAGAACGCCCCGCCCTGCCCTCAGGGAATACGTGAGGAGCCCGGGGACTGTCTTCATTCAGGGCTTTCGCCACGATGTACGGCCTCGGTGTGAATCATCGAAATGCGACAAACGCAATGGATACGCTCATGATCCATCCGCCTGCAATCGCCGCGACTCCTGCAACAGGAATGAGCAGGAGGATTACGAATCGTCCAGTGGTCGGTTTGGCGCGGACGACAATCGCCGTTCCCAGATTCAACCACCACCAGAGAAACGATAAAGCCAGTCCACCGATCACGGCATGGGGTGTGTAGTCCTGCCGGTCGACCGCCCAGGGCAGGCTTATGCCCAGCAGGATCATCCCCGCGCTCACCAGAAGGTGCATGCCGAAGCACCGGGTGAGGTTTCTCCAAAACGGGTAGCGTACCTTTCGTGGGATAGGGGTGGATGGTTCGCTCAGTCGGGCCAAAAGGAAAGCAATCGCCGTCTCGGTGAACATGGCCATCAGGACGATCGCGGGCAAGGGGATCAATTCGGTGCCGCCACCGTGGCCACCCGTTCCGAGTGCTATACACAGCAGAACCAGCACTACCGCGCAGAGTTTGGTGGCGGCGCCGTACACGAGCATCAGGGATGGATCGCAACGAACCGCCAACTCCCGGCCGATGCGTGAAGGCCGAAATAGACTGTACGACACGACCTTCAAAACGCCCTCGTCCGCTCGCATGCTCGTCAGCGGGGGCGGGTAGGGTCCGCTCATCATGGCCGTCAGGGCCCGGCGATCGAAGCTTTGGCCGCATTCCGGGCAGCGATCCTCGGGCAACCCCGTCAGGTTGTAATCGCAATGCGGGCAAAACAGAACCGGGGCGGCTGGAGCAGACGGGTCGTCAATAACCGGGGCGGGTGCCGCGCGGGAGGCGGGCAAGGAGCTGTCCTGCCAGGTCGACTCGGGTTCCGGTGCCATTCCTCGGATCATACCCAGGGGCGATTGCAAGCTCCAGGTGGAGGATGAAAACGGGCCACGAGGAACGCCGACGGGAAACGGTTGCGCCCATGAAGGCACGGCCGGCCGAAACCATCGGAGTCAGGATCTCAAACTGACTGATCCGGCTCTTTGATCCGCGAATCGGTCAGTCTGAGTTCCATGTATTGGCGTCTTTGGGGTTCAATCGCTTTCGTCACCCCCGGTGAGCACGAGGAATACGGGCAATCCTTCTCCGTTCTCGATTCTCTGTTCTCAACTCTCGAGCTTCTGCTTCGCCCAGGCTTTGGCCGCCTCGAGCGCGGAAGGGATCCCCGCCGCGTTCTGTCCGCCCGCCTGCGCGAGGTCCGGCTTGCCCCCGCCGCGCCCTTCGACGAGCGGGGCGACCTCCTTGATCAGATCGCCGGCCTTCAGCCCCTTTTTGACGAGGTCTTCGGTCATGGCCGCCACGAGTAGCGGTTTGCCCTCGACGACCGTCGCGAGGCACACCGCGGCCGACCCCGCCTGCGACCGCAGCCAATCGGCGGCCTCGCGCACCTGCACAACCGGCGCTTCCGGCAATTCGCCGACCGCGATGGCTGACCCGCCGACCCGCTCGGCCTCGTCGAGCAGTTTCTGCCGCACCGACTTGAGGTCCGACGCCGCCCCCTTGGCGAGCTGCTTGCGAAGCTTCCGGATCTCCTCCTGCAGACCGCTGATTCGGTCCGCCAACTGCTCCGGACTCGTCTGCAGCAGGGCGGCTGCCTGTCGGGCGGATCGTTCGAGATCGTGGACGGCGGCGACCGCCTTCGGCCCGGTGACCGCGGTGACCCGTCGCATGCCCTTGGCCACTGCCTCTTCGTCGACGATCTTGAAGAACCCGATCTGGCCGGTCCGCTCCAGGTGCGTCCCGCCGCAGAATTCCGTCGAGAATCCGTCCCCAATCGACACCACGCGCACGACCTCGCCGTATTTCTCCCCAAAGAACGCCCGCACGCCGGGCAGTTTGCGGGCTTCGTCGATCGGCAGTTCGCGGGTCGCGACCGGAAGGTCGGCGTACACTTTCTCGTTGACCAGCCGTTCCACCTGGGCGATCTGGTCGGCCGACAGCGGCGCGTTGTGGTCGAAGTCGAATCGCAGCCGATCCGGGTCGACGACCGATCCATGCTGCTTGACGCCGTCGCCGCACACTTCGCGCAGGGCCCAGTGACATACGTGAGTCGCTGTGTGGTTCTTGCGGGTCAGTTCGCGGCCTTCATCGACGGCCAGTTCCGCCTGCTGGCCCGCGCAGATGGTCCCCTCGCCGACCTTGCCGATGTGCAGAATCGCGTCGCCGAGCTTCTGCGTGGTGTGGACGGTGAATCGGCCGGTTGGCGTCCGGATCGTGCCGATGTCACCGATCTGCCCGCCTTGCTCGGCGTAGAAGCACGTCCGGTCGAGGATGAGGAACACCTCCTCGTCGCCGATATTCAGGTCGCCCTTGCTCACGTACGCGTTGTTCTCGATCCAGCCGAGGACCTTGGCGGTGGCCGTCCTGCCGGCGTACTTGAGCGAATCGTCGGTCCGCGGCAGATCGCCCTCGATCGCCACCGATACGTGATGCTTCGCCGCGGCCCGGGCCCGGTCCTTGGCCTCCGCCATCAGCTTCTCAAAACCCGTCTCGTCGACCGTCATGCCGCGTTCCGCCGCCATCTGCACGGTCAGATCGAGCGGGAACCCGTAGGTGTCGTACAACTTGAACGCGTCGACCGCCGCGATGCACCGGCCGCCGCGCGCCGCCTGATCGAACAGGGCGATGCCCCGATCGAGCGTCCGCCCGAAGCTCTCCTCCTCGTCGCGGATCAGCGCCTGCACCTGCTCGGCGTGCTCCTTGATCTCCGGGAACACGTGGCCCATCGTCTCGACCAGCGTCGGCACGATCTTGTGGATGAACGGCTCGTGCTGATCGAAGCATTGGCGCCCGAACCGGGCCGCCCGACGCAGAATTCGTCGCAGGACGTACCCCCGCCCTTCGTTCGACGGCTTCGCCCCGTCCGCGATGGCAAAGGTCAGCATGCGGACGTGGTCCGCCACGACGCGGAAGGCGTTGTCCACCGCCGCCTGTTCGCCCAGCTTGCCCGTGTAGCGCTTGCCCGTCAGTTCGGCGATCTTCGCCAGGATCGGGGCGAACACGTCGGTGTCGTAGTTGCTGCCGACGCCCTGCAGGACGCGCACGATCCGCTCGAACCCCATGCCGGTGTCGACGTGCTTGGCCGGCAAGGGGGACAGCCCCCCCGACTCATCCCGGTTGTACTGGATGAACACCAGGTTCCAGATTTCGATCACCTGCGGATCGCCCTTGTTCACCAGGGGCGCCCCCGACCCGTCGGGCGTCAAATCGACGTGGATCTCGCTGCAAGGCCCGCACGGGCCGGTCGCGCCCATTTCCCAGAAGTTGTCTTTCTTGGGGAACCGCCCGATGTGCGACGGATCGATGTCCGTCACCTCGGTCCAGAGTCGGGCTGCTTCCTCGTCGGGATCGAGCCTTTCCGCCGCGTCGCCGCCGAACACCGTCGCGTAAAGCCGATCCTTCGGCAGTCCCCAGACCTGGGTGAGCAGCTCCCACGCCCAGGAGATGGCCTCGCGCTTGAAGTAATCCCCGAACGACCAGTTGCCCAGCATCTCGAAGAACGTGTGGTGGTAGGTGTCCCGGCCGACCTCTTCCAGATCGTTGTGCTTGCCCGAAACGCGGATGCACTTCTGCGTGTCGGCCGCCCGCTTGAAAGGCCGGCTGCCCGTGCC
>JAPKGY010000448.1 GCA_026647385.1 Phycisphaerae bacterium
GGGAACCCCCGGTCGAGGCCCCTCCGGTCGAGGCGCCGCCGCCCACTTTCATGTGGATTTCCAGCAGGTTTTCCCTGGTAATCTCCTGGGGACTCACGAAGTCCATGTGCAGGAGCGGTGAGGCCCCTTCTTCCTCCATCAGTTCCACTTCCTCCCGCCGCAGGGCCCGCTGGACCCATACCTGGCCGGTGCGGCCGTCGACGATCACATTCAGGATCCGCGGCGCGTCCTCTCGGTTGAGCACGGTGTCGAAAGGCAGATCGGTCAGCACAAACGTCACCCAATCGGTCGTGCCGTCCGGCCTCAGGGTCAACGGCACGAAGCTGGTCACCGTTTCGCCGATCTGCGGACCGGCGATCGGGCTGTCGCCGGTAACGGTGAAATCCGGTTTACCCGAAAGCACCGCCACACAGCGTGTGCCCGGCTGAAGCACCGGCATGTCGTTCCACGGCAGCGGGATCCCGCCGTACGCCTCGGGAAATCGCAGGGGTTCGGTCTGCCTGGACAGTTCCGGCTGGAGGGTGTCCAGCGGAACGTCGATCTCCTTGCGCGCCCGCGGATCGTTCGGGTCCGGGGTACCGGGAAACTGAATCCGGTAGCACACGCCGTCCTGGATCGCGCGGGCATGAGACATCACGATCAACGACCGCAGCCGGTCCGCGGACTCGGTGAGCGATCGCCGGCTGACCTCGCTCCCCAGATTCGGCAACGCCAGCATGGCGATCATGCCGAGCAGCATGATCACCAGCAGCACCTCCACCAGCGTGAATGCCCGCCGACGCATTTCCGGATGGCACGGGCCGACGCCGGGGCCCCTGCCTTTCCTCCCTTCTGGATGACCACGACCGCCGCCTCAACAAACTCCCGCAACCGGGCGCGACGCCGCCCGGGATGCCGTCGACCGCGTTCGAGCCTGGCTGCTTCGCGGCTTTTCTCCTTCCCGCAGACCGCGAAATGGGGACCGGCCCCCACGATGGACGCCCGTCCCCACTTCAACAAGCCGCGGACCCGGACCAACGATCGCGGCCGTCCCGCCCGGATCGGCCGCCCGCATGGATCGACGCCGCGTCATTCTTCCTTGGCCCAGTTGGTGATGTCGTCGTCGGTGCCGTCCTCACCGTCCGGGCCGGTGCTCCACAGATCGTACGAGCCCTGGTTCACCTCGCCCGGCGCCTTGTACTTCAGATCCCGGTGCCAGGCGTCTTTCAGCTTGTTCGCGTCCTGGATGTAAGGCCCGCGCCATCGCGAAGCGACGGCCTCGTCGTCCGGCTTTTCCACGAGGTCCTTCAGCTCAGTCGGGTACTGCCCGGTCTGCATCCGGTACAGGTTGATCATGTTGTCCAGGGTGCCGCCCTGCTCCACCATCCGGGTCGTGATGTCCACCTCCGCCCCCTGCTGCACGCCCACCAGTGCCGGGACCACAAAGGCCGCCAGCAGGGCGATGATGCCGATCACCAGCAGCACTTCCAACAGCGTGAAGCCTTTACGCCGGCTTCCAACCTTCTTCATCCTGCGCATCGTCTGACTCCTTGATAGTCTCGATCCGGGAACAACCGCCCGGACAACCCTTTTTCGCTTTCTCCGACGGCCGACATCAGCCGGTTCACTCTCTTGTACCCTCAAACCCGCCCGGCGGTGCTCATCTTCAGGATCGGCACGAGCAACGCCAACGCGATGATCAATACGAACACCGCCATCACCAGCAGCATCAGCGGCTCCAACAGACGCACGCCCAGGTCGATTTGCCGGGCGGTCCGGGCCTCGTTCGAGTCGGCGATCTGCACGAGCACGCCTTCGAGGTTGTTGGACTCCTCAGCCACCGCGATCATGTCCACGATCTCGGGCGGAAACAACCCGCAGGCACCCAACGGCATCGCCAGCGACTCGCCCTTCTGCACGCTCTCAGCCGCCTTGTCGATTTCGGTCGCCAGGATCCGGTTGCCCGCCGAGTCCTTGCTGATCCGCAATGCCTGAAGGATCGGCACGCCGTTGTTCAGCATCGTGCCCAGAATCCGGCAGAACCGGCAGATCGCCACCATGGTCACGATCCCGCCCAGCACCGGCGCCCGCAACTGAAAACGGTCCCAGAACAGGCGTCCCTGCTCGCTGCGCAGGAGGAAAACCGCCAGGACCACGACGCCGATCAACATACCGCCGACGTACGCGCCGTTGGCCTTCAGAAAATCGCACGCGCCGAACAACGCGGTCGTCAGCCAGGGAAGATTCGGCACGCGGTCGAGGAAGGTCTTGATGCGCGGCACGACGAAAATCATCAGGCCGGACACGACCGCCACACCGGCCAGCAGCAGGATGCACGGATAGATCATCGAGCCGATCAGCTTGTTCCGCAACTCGTCCTGCCGCTCGACGAACGTCGATACCCGGGCGAGAACCTCCTCCAGAAACCCGCCCTGCTCTCCGGCTCGAACCATGGCGATCGTCAGATCATTGAACGCGTTGGGATGCCGGGCCATCGCGTCGGCCAGCGTCTCGCCGCCGGACACGTCGCTCTGAACCTCACGGAGGATCTCGGCCAGCAACGGGTTCGACGTCGAGCGACTCAGCGTCTCCAAGGCCCGCAGCACGGGCACGCCCGCCCGGAGCAGATCCGCCATCTGGCTGTACAGGGTCGCCATCTGGTGAAGCTTGACCTTCCGCCGGCCGCCGGTGATCACCCGCCGGCTCGTCGAGGTCCCCTCGCTCACGTTGATCGGGAACAAGGCCCGGTCGTCGAGCATGCGCAAGGCAGCCTGCTGGCTCTCGGCGGTCAGCACGCCGGCCACCGTCTCGCCACTGGCTGTCTTTGCCCTGTAGCTGAAAGTCGCCATTCCACCTCGTCCGCCGTCCGATAACCCGGTTCCGGCTCTATCTTTCTCGACCTAACTGCCGAATCCAGATGAGTTTATGTGCGGGAATCTCCGCTCGCAACCGGCCCCTCGCGGCGTTCAGCCCCCCATTCCAGACACTCGCGAACCGCCTATCTCCATGTCAAGCATATACTTGAATCAGGCAGCCGGCGAACAACCGGACCTGCTCCCCGAGAGCGGCGCGGGCCTTCAACTCCGCCCATTTTGTTGTACACGCCCAGGCCGACAGCGCCGCAGGTCGGTTTCCGGGGATTCAGTGAGGGTTTAAGGAATGAGGTCCGGGACATCCCGCCCTGGGGGTGGCGGCTTCGGTCCGGCCGGCCGACCCGCACCATAAACAGCAAGGGCCGCGAGTTTCTCCCCAAACTCACGGCCCTCACTTATTCTGGGGCAGCTCTCAGATCCGATCGGCAAGAGCAAGCCTGTCTCCCCTGCTGGCCCGTCTTTCCGCTCGAACCCTCATCGAGCTGCCTTGAAAACGGCCCTGACTTCGCCGTCACTCCTACCTTGAGCAGCCGGCGTGCCAGCAGGTCCGCAAATACCTTATCAGATGATAAGTCATTTACGCACAGAACTTTATAACTCAAAGAGCGCGTACGGTGTGATCCGAGGAGGAGGCGAAGTGGGCAAAACTCCCCGGAATGCCGGTTCCCCAGGTGGGTAAGTTTGCCCATTCGTTGACAAGCGCCGGACCGGTTTCTACGCTGGCGGCATGATCGTGCTCATCGACAACTACGACTCGTTTACCTACAACCTGGTCCAGCGGATCGGGGAGATCGACCGGGGCCAGGTCATGAAGGTCTATCGCAACGACCGGGTGACCCTGGAACAGATCGAGAGCGACAGGCCGGACCACCTCATCATCTCGCCGGGCCCGTGTACGCCGAAGGAAGCGGGCATCAGCGTGGACGTGATCCAGCACTTCGCGGGCAAGCTGCCGATCCTGGGCGTTTGCCTGGGCCATCAGTCGATGGCGTATGCGTTCGGGGGCAAGATCGTTCGGGCGGATCGGCTGATGCACGGCAAGACGAGCGAGATCCGGCATGACGGCAAGACGATCTTCGCGGGGATGAGCAACCCATTCACCGCCACACGT
>JAPKGY010000449.1 GCA_026647385.1 Phycisphaerae bacterium
AGCCGCTTCCCCTGGACACGACACGAACGCATCCGCGTTCCTTTTGTGGCGAAGCCGCGTGTCGTGTCAAGGGTTCGCGGCCAGTCGCGTGTCAAGGGCTTCATCGCCCGTCGCGGCGGCGACCCGCGCGGCCCCTCGATCATGGTTCGATCATCTCGGGCCGGCGCCCACCTGCGATTCAATTCGCACGTTCGGACCGGCCGACGATACTGATCCCGCAATCGTACTCCCACTCGTCAAAGTACAGGTTTCGCCCGTCGATTTCGACTTCGCCGCGCTGGAAATCCACCGGCTCACTCCGCAAGTCGTGCTTGGGCGGGTGCAATTCGCAGCCGTAGTCCAGATTGACGATCAGCCGGTAGGCGTCGAGATGACCGAAGTAAAACTCGCGCACCTCGGGGTCGTCCGACCGCTGGAGTCCGTAGGATACGTCCACCGGGAGCCAGCCCCACGGCTCGACGTGGACCTCCGCCCAATCGTGCATGTTCCATTTACCCGGAAAAGTCGCCCATCCCGACTGCCATCGGGCCGGAACCCCCGCAAGGCGGCACAGAGTGATGAACAGCATTCCCTGGGCGCCGCAATCGCCCCGCCGCAGGCGAAACGTCTTTTCGGCCAGACCCGGGATCGTCGAGTATTCCTCCTCATATGCGTAGCGGATGTTCCGATCGAACCAGTGGAAGATCCGCCGGGCGCGCGCGAGCGGGTTGGCCTCGCCCGCTACGATTTGCTCGACCGCCGATCGCAACTCGGGCGTAAACACGATGTGCGGGCGGCGTTCCTGGAGGTACAGCGACAAATCGCCTCGGGCATGGGGCCCTGCCTTGCCGTCGTCGAGACGGGGGCAATACGCGAACGACACGTACTCGTACGCGGCTGAAAACGTCACCGGCAGGCCGGGGTCGGACAATACGTGCTCGAAGCAGGCCGTCCGTTGAGGCGCGCCTCCGAGTGGACCGGCATCCACCGCGTTCGGCGCGACCACGTACCCGGGCGGCGATGCTTCGATCAACCGCACGTCGCGCTGCTGCCGGTATTCCTGCGGGAAAGGCAACCAGCACCGCACCCGAGAGCCTGGCTTCGCCCCCGGCCTGTTCGCCGCCACGGTCAGCTTATATCGGATCCTGTGCCGGACGGGCTCGACCTCCGCCTGGCCGGTCCGCCGCGCGGCATTGACCACCTGTTGAACATGATCGAACAGCGCCTGCTCCCCCGCGGGCCTCGATGCCGGCTCGTCGGGCTTGCGTCCCTCCGCCACAGCCTGCCTTCGCTTCGCCTCGTCACAGAGCTTCCAGATATTGCTCGGTTCGCGCCCCCAATACCACAACCGCCCATCGAGCATCCGATGCTGAGCCTGTCCTGCCCGACGCCATCGCTCGAGATCCGCAGCCGTCACCTCTGGAAGCGTGGTCCGCACGCGCTCGAGCAGATCCTCGGGACTCAGGCTGTAATCCAACCGGATCCGCCGGATGATCTCCCGCCCTTCACGACAGGCCTGGTGCAGTTCCCCCTCGGACGACCGATCGGCGGATGCAAGCAAGGCCTCCGCCTCGGACAGGTCGCCATGGTTCACGAGTTCGCGCGCCCGCTCGACCGCCGGCTCGTGCAACGTCCAGAAGATCGAAGCTCCGCGGGTCGCGCAGCCCTGCATGCGATCAACCTCCGCCGCCCCAACCACTTGCGCCGTCGTCACCGCCCCGGATGCGATCAGGCCGACCGAGACCAGTCGGAGGAAGGCGGGGGGTCGGAATTCTGGTGATAGGCCGGGCATCGCGATGTTTCGGATTCGCCTCCCGCAGGCAACGCCGGCCCGCCCCCATCCGAGCCGCGACGGAATCGGTCCCCGACTGCTTCGGCATTCCGTAATGAAGCGCACTTGATGGGTGGCATGGGCTAATCTATTCGCCCGCGTCTCACCCGCGTCCGTCACGGGCGAACAAGTAAGCCCATGCCACCCTCCGCCGATCCTGTCTCGGACCCCGACGGAATTGTAACCCTGCGGCGCCCTTTTGCCACACACGGCCAGCCGGTATCCTGGTACCCCGCTCAGGACCGGAAACCCGACCGAATACACTTGCGTGAATAAGGAGCACCGATCATGAACGCCGGACGCACCTGCCTATCGATCATCACGGGACTCGCAGCCATTCTCGTCACTTGCGGGTCATCGCCTGCCGACGATACCGAGGTCACAACCGCACAAACGCCGTCCACAAAGGGAGAAAACCGTTTCTATGTCGGCAACCGCAGCCCGCTGCTGCCGAGTCCGCTGATCAAACTGCCGATCGGCCTGGTCAAACCCCACGGCTGGCTCCGTCAACAGCTCGTACTCGAAGCGGATGGCATGATCGGGCACCTTCCTGAAATCAGCAAATGGTGCAAATTCAAAGGCAACGCGTGGGTCGACCCCACAGGCCAGGGCCAGAGCGGCTGGGAAGAACTGCCCTACTGGCTCAAGGGATACGTCGCCCTCGGGGCGGTCCTCGAGGACAAGCGCATCCTCGACGAATCGAAGAAATGGCTGGAGGCTGTGCTCGCCAGCCAGCAGGAGGACGGCTACTTCGGCCCGCAGGCGAACAAGGATAACCACGACCACTGGCCTAACATGCCCATGCTGTACGCCCTGCGAACCTATCACGAGATAACCAACGACCGGCGGATTCTCGACTGCATGTCGAGGTACTTCCGCTGGCAGTCGACCGTGCCGTTCGAGCACCTGATGGCCCGGAGCTGGCAGAACATGCGGGCGTGCGACAATCTCGATTCCGTCTACTGGCTCTACAACCGAACCGGCGACGCCCGGCTCCTCGATTTCGCCCGCGTCAATCACGAGGTCAGCGCCCAGTGGATGCTGCGGCTCCAAAGCGCGCACGGCGTCAACGTGGCGGAATGCTTCCGCGAGCCCGGCCAATACTGGCAGCAGGCCCACGATGTCCGCTACCTGCGGGCGGCTGAACGCAATTACGACGAGTTCTACCGGCTTTACGGCCAAATGCCCGGGGGGATGTTCGCCGCGGACGAGGTCGCTGACAAAGCCCACAACTTCCCCCGAAACGGGGCGGAGACCTGCGCTCACGTCGAGATGATGCACAGCGCCGAAATGATGCTCGCGATGACCGGCGACATCCAATGGGCCGACCGTTGCGAGGACGTCGCGTTCAACACGCTCCCAGCCTCCATGACCGCGGACCTCAAGGCCCTGCACTACATCACCTGCCCCAACCAGGTCCAGTTGGACAACGCCAACAAGGCGCCCATGATCCGCAACGAGGGCGACATGTTCACTTACTCGCCCTACGAACAATACCGCTGCTGCCAGCATAACGTCGCCTTCGGCTGGCCCTATTTCGCCGAACGGCTCTGGATGGCGACCGCGGGTAACGGCCTGGCGGCCGCGTTCTACGCAGCCTCGGCCGTCACCGCCAAGGTCGGCGACGGCAGTGAGGTCACGATCGTCGAAACCACCGACTATCCGTTCGGCGAGACCGTCTCGCTCAAGATCGACACGGCCCAGGCCGTCCGCTTTCCGCTGACCCTGCGCATCCCCGGGTGGTGCGAGAAGGCGAGCCTCACGCTCAACGGCCAGGCCGTCGACGCGAACGCCAAGGCGGGCCAGTGGGTTACCCTCACTCGTCTCTGGCAGAAGGGCGATACCGTCGAATTGCGGCTACCCATGCGGATCCAACTGCGCACCTGGACAAGCAACGCCAACTCCGTCTCCGTCGATCGCGGCCCGCTCACCTATTCGCTGAAGATCGGCGAGAAATGGGAGCGATACATGCCCGGCCCGGCCGACGACCAGCCCCCGCGATCCGAGGATTGGCCTTCCTGGCAGGTATTCCCCACCACAGCCTGGAATTACGCGCTGATCGTCGACGCGCAGGCCCCCGAGGAATCCTTCGCGATCACCGGAGGCTCCCGGCGTGTCGAGCCTCAGCCGTTTACGCCCGAAGCCG